>JASHRR010000971.1 GCA_030037185.1 Xanthobacteraceae bacterium
CCCGTGGGGAAGGCCGATGGCACCGTGGAAGAAACAGGCGCGAGCACACGGTGTACCGCCGGGATAGGGGATCCAGCATCCAAGAACAGACTGTTGGAGATAACGTCGGGAAGCTGCCGTGGGCATCCCTCGCCCGGCGATGCCGGCGGGCAAATCCGAACAAGGAATGTTCCGATCATCCACTTACGATTGGCGAGGGAGACTTCTGCCTTATTCCCTCATTCAATCCGATGTAATATTTGCAACCGTCCCTCCAGAACAGGGCGCGTGGAGCCATACGGCGATCACTGATTCTGTCGCATCATGGCTGCCATGGACCACTCCAACCAGGATCCCGTCGTTCCCACCTGGTTCTCCAAACTCGATCGAGCCGCCTGATATGATTCGAACTTTGGCAACGCTGAACGAGTAACCATCAGCATCCCCTCCGCGAGCCGCGCGCCCCACATGAACCGGATCACCCGTTGGATCGAGCTTGTCGCCTTCAGCAGCCGATGGCTGGTGATGCCATTCTTGTTGGGGCTGATCGTCGGGCTGGCCGCCCTGATCTTCAAATTCGCCCTGAAGCTCGGCGAATTTTTGCTCCACGTTCAAGCCGCCGACTCGACGCAGATAATCACCGGCCTCCTCGGTCTCGTCGATCTCACGCTCACCGCTAATCTGGTCGTGATTGTGATCTGCTCCAGCTATGAGAACTTCGTGGCGCCGATCGACTATGGCGAACACGCAGGCTGGCCGCCGGGTCTGGTGCACATCGGATTCGCGGGTCTGAAGCAGAAGCTCCTTGGCTCGATCGTCGCGATTGCGGCGGTCAATGTTCTGGAATGGTTTGCCGACATCGACCGGGAGGCCGACAGCATCAAGCTCGCCTGGGTGGTGGCGATCCTGCTCACTTTCGCAGTCACCATGGTCCTGCTGGCGATCGCGGACCGTCTCAGTGGCGACGGCGAGCATTAGGGCCGGTCACCCGACATTGGAGGCCGTTCCGGCCACTATTGAGCGGCCTGGCTTGCACCCGCCTTCGCGCGAAAAAGACGGACCCGCGCCAACGGCAGCTTGAGCGATTACCTCGGTTCTATCATCCTTATCGCTTCCTCGTAGTAGTGCAGGTCGACATAGCGTTCGGGGGGCGGTTCCCGCTCCCTGCCCTCCCCGGCAGGCGCAGACGAGTAGTCCGCAGGCGTGCGTGCGATCTCGGCCCGCAGCGCCAGCATGTTGCGGAAGCCCTCCACGTCGAACTTGGCGTCGGGCGTGAAGCCGGAAGCCGGAACAACCAGGAGATCGTAGGTGCGCTCCGCGACAAGGCGGTCGAGCCTGAGGTTGCCGATAAGGAGATTGACCGCCTCGGTCCGGTTGTTGCGGTCGCGAATCCAACGCAGCGCCTGCACATAGGCCGCGAGATAGCGCGTCAGCGCATCGGCATTGTCGTGCGCCCATTTGCGCATCACGAAGGCGCCGGCCGCCTGATAGGGACCGAGCAGGTCGACGAGGCTGCCGAAGCTCTTGAGACCGCGGTCGGCCGCCTCAACCGTGAATGGCAGATTGAGAATTCCGGCCGCATTGGAATTGTCGGTGATCATTGCTTTGTACCTCAAGGCGACGGCGCCGACCGGCTTGATCGTGTAGTCGGCTCCCTCGCGCAGCCCATGCTGCAACATGAGCTTCTTGGCCTGGAGCGCATAAGCGGTATCAGGCGCATCAACCACGACCGTCTTGCCGCGGAGGTCCGCGAAGGAGGAAATCTCGGGCTGAACGAAGAATTCGTTCATTCCGCTGTCGCCGCCGGATACGATGATGACGTCGCGGTTGGCCACCTCGATCATGGCGACCGCATTGTCGAGGGCCGCGTGAGCAATGTGAAAGCGGCCGGCCGCCAGTCCATCGCGCTGGCTTTGCGAGCTTTCGGTGCTCTCGACCTCGACAGCAAGGCCGTACCTCGCAAACATGCCCTTGGCTATCCCGACATGAACGGGCAAAGCCTTTGCGTTCGGAAAGGTGTTGACCCGGATCGTGGTGATGTTGGCCGCATCCGCTTGAGCCGTTGCAGCCAGGACCGATAACAAAGCGGCAAACCACATCGCCCCGCTCCCTTGCCCACCACGCTTGCGCGGGAAGGGAGGAAGGGGCAGCGGCCGGTCCACCCACTTTGACATCGCCGCGACGATCCTGGTTGCGAGTGTTTCGGACCTCGCCGGCGCCGGCATTTGACACCTCCATGTTTCACGCATTCATTGCGAATCTTGGACCACAATAACACCCAGGGGCTACATGAAGGGAACCGGAATGCGCGCCATCACCCTCGATGAAGCCATGACGATCATCAACGGATGCTTTGCAGCTGCGAAGTCGCACAAGCTGCGGCCACTGACCGCTGTCATCCTCGATGCGGGCGGACGGCTCAAGGCGGCGCTCAAGCAGGACGGGTGCGCCATGCTGCGGTTCGAGATCGCCTATGGCAAAGCATATGCGGCCCTGTCGATGGGGCGCCCGTCGCGTCTTGTTCTGCAGAAACAGCGCGAGAAGCCGGTGTTTATGGAAAATCTGATGGATTTGGCCGATGGGCCGATGTTCCTGGAGGCGGGC
>JASHRR010000972.1 GCA_030037185.1 Xanthobacteraceae bacterium
CTCGACCGCAGCATTCCGGTCAAGAAGGCCTATGACGACGCGCTCATCGCCATTTACCAGAACGGCGAACACCTGATGCCTGGCAACGGCTATCCGATGCGCCTGCTCGTGCCCGGCTATCAGGGCAACATGAACGTCAAGTTCCTGCGACGCCTGAAGGCGATCGATCAGCCCGCCTATACCTTTTTCGAGACCAAGAACTATTCGCAGATTCTGCCGGGCGGCAAGACGTGGCGGTTCCACTTCCTGATGGAGGTGAAGAGCTTCATCACCCACCCGTCGTTCGGCTACCAACTCAAGGCGCCGGGCTACTATACGATCTCGGGCGTTGCCTATTCGGGCACCGGACGGATCGCCAAGGTGCTGGTGTCGGCGGACGGCGGCAAGAGCTGGGGCGAGGCCGCGCTGCAGGAGCCGGTCCTCGACAAGGCATTCACGCGCTTCCAGATGGCGTGGCGCTGGGACGGCCAGCCCGCGATCCTGCAAAGCCGCGCCTGGGACGAGGCCGGCAACGCCCAGCCGCTGCGTGCCGAATTCGTTGCCGCACGGGGCGAGACCAAGCAACCCGTCGCCAGCCCGCTGCTCTTCCCCAACCAGCACTATAACAGCATCACCAGTTGGGCCGTCGACAGCAATGGGGAGATCAGGCATGTCTATGCGTAAGCCGCTGTTTGCCCTCACCGCCGCGCTTGCATTAGGGACCGGCCCCGGGCTCGCGCAAAGCCCGGGCGGCCAATCTCCTCATCTTGGCAAGCCGATATCGGAGGCGGACATCAAGGCGTGGGATATCTCTGTGTTGCCGGACGGCACCAACCTGCCCGCAGGCGGCGGTACGCCGGCGCAAGGCGCGAAAATCTACGCGGAGAAATGCGTGGCCTGCCACGCCGAAGGCGGCAAGGGCGGCGGCGCGCCTGGCGCCGGGCCGCTGGTCGGCGGGGCGCCGCTCACCAACGGCATCGAAACCGCAAAAACGATCGCCAACTACTATGCGTACGCCACGACAGTGTTCGACTACATCCGGCGCGCGATGCCCTACAACGCGCCGCGCTCGCTTGCGGACGATGAGGTCTATGCGCTGACCGCCTACATCCTGGCCCTCAACAAGCTGATCGGCGACAACGAGGTGATGGACGCCAACACGTTGCCGCGGGTGAAAATGCCGAACCGGGACAATTTCATCCTGCCGTATCCGGACCGGATATAGAGCTCCGGCCAATCGATGCAATCGCCTCTCACGGTCCCTGCCCGCGCTCGTCGCGGGCATCCACGCCCGGTCCGACCGTTCCCCCATGCCCACAAAAGCCCGGCCATGACGGCCGCGTAATCGGTTCGCCATGATCGCAACACGCCGTATGTCAGGAATCACGCCGGTGACATCCAACCTGCTAACGGGCGCCGCCCTTTCCGTCGGGCTTGTGGTGGCAGCTGCCACGGGTTTTTCCCAGGCGCAGGAACACGCCTCATACGGCCGCTGGGGCTTCGACGAGTCCGGCCTCGATCCGAGCATCAGTCCGGGCGACAGCTTCTTCGATTTTGCCAACGGAGCATGGGATGCCCGCGCCGTGATCCCCCCCGACAAGGCGCGCTTCGGCACCTTTGATGCGCTCACCGACAAAACACAGGAACAGATTCGCGCCATTGTCGTGGCGGCGGCCAAATCGGGCGCCTCGGTCGATACCGATATCGGCAAGATCGGCGCGCTCTACATGGCGTTCATGGATGAACAACGGATCGATCAGCTCGATGTCGCCCCGATCGCCGGCGATCTTGCGGAAATCCGCAACGCCAAGACGAAGACCGACATTGCAGTCCTGATGGGGCGCTCCAAGAACGGCTTCGGCAGCAGCTTGTTCAACGTCGCGGTGGACGAGGATGAAAAGGATCCAACCCGCAACACGCTGCACGCCTCGCAAGGCGGCTTGGGCCTTCCGGATCGCGACTACTATCTGCGTGACGCCTTCCGGGACAAGAAGTCCAAATACCGTGACTATATCGCCCGCCTGCTCGCCCTGGTCGGTTGGGCGCAGCCGCTCGAGCGCGCCGATGACGTCGTCGCGCTCGAGAGCGCGATTGCACAAGCGAGCTGGAGCCGCGCTGAGAGCCGCGACCGCGACAAGACGTATAACCCGCTGACGCTGGCGCAACTCGATGCCCTTGCACCGGGCTTCCCCTGGGCCGCCTGGCTTACGGCCGCCGATGTGGGCAGCGCGCGCAGCGTCATCGTTCGCCAGAAGACCGCCTTTCCCCAGCTTGCCAAGATTTTCGAGGAGGCTCCGCTTGCGACCCTGCAGGCGTGGCAGGCGTTCCGTCTCGTCGACCAGGCTGCGCCGTTCCTGTCTGCGCGATTCGTCACGGCGCGATTCGAATTCCGCGGCTCGGCGCTGGTCGGTCAGGCCGAACAGCAGCCGCGCTGGCGGCGCGCCATGCAGCTCGTCGGAACCTCGCTTGGCGAAGCGGTGGGCAGGGAATATGTTGCGCGCCACTTTCCGCCGGACTCCAAGGCCAAGATGCAGGAACTGGTCGACCAAATAAAAGACGCGCTGCGCATCCGCATCGAAAATCTTTCGTGGATGACGCGCGACACCAAGGCGAAGGCGCTCGAAAAGCTCGCTCTCTTCGGCGTCAAGATCGGCTATCCGGACCGATGGCGCGACTACACGGCGCTCAGCATCGACGCTGCGGATCTCATCGGCAATGTGCGCCGTGCGACCGCATTCCGATGGGCCTACGCGGTCGCCAAGCTCGACAAGCCGGTTGACCCGCAGGAGTGGAGCACGACGCCCCAGGTGGTGAATGCCTACTACATGCCGACCCGTAATGAAATCGTATTTCCGGCCGGTATCCTTCAGCCGCCATTCTTCGATCCGAACGCCGACATGGCGATCAATTACGGCGGCATCGGTGGCGTAATCGGTCACGAGCTGACCCATGGTTTCGATGATCAAGGCCGCAAGTCAGACGGTCACGGCATGCTCGCCGACTGGTGGCTGCCGGCCGACGCGGCGAAATTCCAGGCGGAGGCCGCCAAATACGGCGCACAATACGACAGCTATGCGGTGGCACCCGGCGTGAACGTGAAGGGCGCCCAGACGATGGGCGAAAACATCGCCGACCTCGGCGGCATCCTGCTTGCGCTCGGCGCCTATCGGGCCTCGCTGCACGGCACCCCCGCTCCCGTGCTCGACGGCTATACGGGCGATCAGCGCGTCTTCCTGGCTTGGGCCCAGGTCTGGCGCACCAAGTCGCGGCCGGACGCCCTCAAGCAGCAGGCGACGAGCGACAGCCATTCGCCAGCGCGGTTCAGGGTCGACGGCCCGCTTCGCAACGTGGACGCCTGGTACGACGCCTTCGGGGTGAAGCCGGGCGACAAGCTCTACCTCAAACCGCAGGATCGCGTCCGCATCTGGTGAGCCCTCCCGCTGCCGTGCCCAGCCGCCAGAGGTGGTCGCCCGTCGGCGGACGCTGTGCACAAGGCGAGCAACCGTAACGGTCGCCGCTGCCGCGGGCCGCAGGGGGTGCACTTGGTTGATTAGGCCTGGGAGGAAGACAGCCGATGTCGAAGTCTGCAGTTACCCTAAATCCGATCGCCTCAAGAGGTCTCATCGCCGGTGCCGCAGCGTTGTGCGCGAGCGTGGCGCTCTGGGCCTGCGTCGCTCGTGCCGAGACGACGCCGGCCGCCAAAATTCCGGATCTGGGGTCGATCGAATTCGCCTGGCTCGCTTTGGGGGTCCATTGGTTCGACCCGCCGCCGGGATTGGGCCGCGGGCCGATCCGGCAGGACCCCGCCTATCACTACCACAGCAATGTGGATGGTCCCGGCCAGGTCACCCCGGATATCGGCTACACCGAAGACCCGGTGCTCAAGCCGTGGGCCGCCAAAGAGATGCAGGAGTCGAACGAGGAGGTGCTGACTGGCAGGCGGGGCCTTCCCTTCGCGGCGCAATCAGTGTGCTATCCGGGCGGCGTGCCGGGGCAGTTGCTGACGCCGGCCGAGCCGTTCTATTTCATCCAGAAGCCCCAGGAAGTGTGGATGATCTGGCAGCGCGACCACATGGTGCGCCGCATCTACCTGACCGACAAACATTCTGGCGCCGTGAAGCCGTCATGGTTCGGCGAGTCGATCGGCCATTACGAGAGCGACGGCACCCTGGTGGTCGACACCGTCGGGC
>JASHRR010000973.1 GCA_030037185.1 Xanthobacteraceae bacterium
ATCACGCGGGGCACCTGCAGAGTTTGCATGAGTGGCGCCCTGGAAAACTATGTCGCGTGCTGGCCGGCACCCTAATCCTAGCAGCCTGCAATTTACGGCTAAAATCGCAGAGTCCTGTCACCCACACGACATAGTCCGGCGGGGTAGATAGTGACGAATTGTATGTGGGCTTACGCGTTTCTTCGCTAACGTCGGCATCGCTTCGCTCAGCGTAGCGGCATATTGCGTCACGAGACGGTGTATTCCGAACCGCGTCAGAGGCTGGTTCGACCGGCCGACAAAGACCGCGTCATTCTCAGGAAGTTGCGGATGACTTCCGGCGTCAGCTCCTCCACGGCCATGCGATCGATGGCGTAGCCTCCCTGCTTGCTGGCAAACGGTAGCAACAAGGTAAGCGTGTCTCGATAGCTGGCCTGGGTGTTGCGGGAAAGATTACGCTCGGCGACGAGGTGTTCGAGCAAGAACCGACGGATCCACGGGCCGAGGAGACTCTTATCCTTATCCCTATCCTTCATGGTCGGCATCCATCGCGTACGTGGCGAAACGCCCACTGGCTGCCTGGAGGAGATCCGGCGTCATCTGCAGATACCGCTGGGTCGACTGACCGTAACGCCATCCGCGCATCATCGGCCCTAACCGCTAGGTGCAGGTGACTCACTCCTTGCACGCGCTGATTGAGCGGGCTTTCTCTGAGCATACGGCCGCCGCCATCTCATAAAAGCTTAACTTGAGTTCAAACCCGACGCCTTTTACTTTCCGGCAAGGAGGCATCGGATATTAGCGGGGAAGCGAGGCGTTTTGATGATCTTGAAGATCTCCAACGAACAAGCAAAGGGAGCCACCATGCTACGTAAGATCGTCCTTGCGGCGATGCTGGCATTGGCGCTGCCAACAGTAGTCATGGCACAGCGCGAAGAACATCCTCAGCGTGGAAGGCCGGGACCGGGGGAATTCCGAGGACCACATCCCGGCGGCCCGCGGGGACCGGGGGCATTCCGAGGACCAGGTCCCGGGCCAGGGCGCTTTCTTTATCACGGTCGTCCATTTAACCGGGTTCACATCGCCCCCTTCGTCTATCCACCCGGTTGGGCCTACCGGCGCTGGGCGATTGGCGCGGTGCTGCCGCCGCTGTTCCTCGCGCCGGCTTATTATTACAGTAATTGGGCCGCACTTGGCCTCCCGCCGCCTCAGCCGGGCTTTCAATGGGTGCGCTATGGACCCGACGTGCTTCTGGTCAACGTGACCACTGGCCAGGTTGTCGATACAGTCTACGGCGCCTTCTACTAAGGATTCACAAGAAGTGCCGCTACAGCGGACCCGTTAACTCGGTCAACTCAGCGGCAATCGAGGGGCGGCCTTCGGGTCGCCCCACCCGCTCGGTTTTCGCTCTACGGAAGGCAACCGCTTCCCGCCAAAGCGCTCGGCGAAAGCCTCCGCGTCTTCCGACTTGGCAAAGCAGGGCGCCACGAAGCCGCTCTCATCGCGGCGCAGGAAGCGCATGTGTGATGCACATAGGTAAAGGCGCAAGGAGCGCCACACCGATCCGCAAAGATACCATCAAGGTGCTGCGCAATTGGCTTGCGGAACGTGGCGGACCGAGACCGATGTGATCTTCGTCGTAACCACAAATCAGCACCGGCGGGGCATAGTCGCAAAACGGTATGATGGCTGGGCACACGAGCGCAAGAAAGAGAGCAAGTCCGTATTGAAAATCTCGACCTCGGCGAGGGCGGTAGCTGCTTGTAGACCGACGGCGAGACGACATTCGGCGACGTCCCGCGCTCCAGCGCGATGCGCTTCGCTCGTCGGCCCAACGCCCTTAGCAATCTGCTACCCAAAGGTGGCGCAACGACATCGCTACGATGTCCGCATAGGGTACCCGCTCGCGCAGTAGCCCGGCTGATTGCGCGAAACGATTGAGCCCGTCAATCGCTATCTCTGATATCTCAGGATCGTAGTAGGGGAGGTCGCGCGCCACCACGTCGGCAATCAAGGCGGCTTCAGCAGGCGGAAACAATGCACGCCCCACGGTGGCGGCGAGGCGCACGTCGGCCTTGAGCGCGCGCTGCGCCGCCAACACGGCGCGCATGCCGGCAGCGATCAGCTCAGGGGCGCGTTCGAGGAGCGCGTTGCTCGTGACCAGAACCGGCATCGTATAGTGGAACGCCGCCACCGGGCCAATGCCGCGGCGGACGTCGAGGATCACCTTGCCGACGCCCTGACGGACCGCGTTCTCGGCCCCCATGGCGTTGGCCCAGAAGCCGTCGATGACACCATCGGCAAGCGCGTGCGCCGCAGCGACCCCGAACGACACGCCCGGCGTATCGGCGCCCGGCACACCGACGATGCGCACACCGTCGGCCTCAAGATCGACGCCGGCATCGATCAACAGCTGCTTCAGGCCGAGCTCGACCATGGGGGCCGCCCCGACGGTACGGCCCTTGACGCAACTGACGTCGCCCGCGGCTGCCGCAATGTCGGCGCGCAGCACCAGGAGCCAGAACATGCCTTGTGAGAGCGCCATGAGAAGCTTGCAGCCGCGCCACTGCGGAAACGCCGCAAGTGCCACATGGGCGGGCGCAGCGACAAACTCGACCTCATTGTCGCGCAGCGCCTCGTAGGCCTTGTAGTTCGGGAAGATTAGCTCCTGCGTGACGTCGAGTCCTTCGCGCTTGAAGAAATCGAGCGCGACTGCCGCGATGGCTGGAAAGTAGGAATTGGAGACAAGGTCGGGGATGGCGATGCGGGCGGTGCGCAAGCAGGCGTGTCCGTGTTTGGGTCCGCTACTTTGCCGTGAAGCCCGACGCGTAGATGTCGGCCGCCGTGACCGGCGTCGAGAGCCTAAAGGCGCCCTTGATGACGTCGAGGGTGGCCTCGATCCGAGCCGGGTCGATCTCACCCAGCGGCCTGCCGGGAATCCGCGCGAGATC
>JASHRR010000974.1 GCA_030037185.1 Xanthobacteraceae bacterium
GTTTACACTCTGGCCCCCTCCTCCTCCATCCAAGTCGTGGACTTGGAGAAGGGGGCACTGCAGCAGACGGTACAAATCCCGGGTTGCGCTGCTCTGTTCCCCTCAGGCCCCGGCGGAGTCTCGGCGCTGTGCGCCGATGGATCGATGGCCACCGTTAGCTTCTCTGGCTCAACCGCATCGGTCTCCAAGAGCAGTCCATTTTTTTCGGCGACCGAAGACCCGGTTTTCGATACCGTGGGGGTTGACAGGGTAAAGGGTGTCGCGACCTTCCTCAGCCGTTCCGGCAAGGTATACACCGCCACCTTGGGCCAAACGCCCAACCTTTCCGAGCCTTGGTCGATCCACCGGGCAGCTGGTATGCAGGAGCCGATGCCGCCGCCGAACGTGAACTGGCTTCCCGGCGGCCGTCAGCCCTTTGCCACGAACCGCATCAACGGCCGCATCTACATCCTCATGCACACCGGGGAACAGTTCAGCCACGACGAAGCCGGTGACGAAATCTGGGTGCTAGATGGCGAGAATCACAAGCTAATCGGTCGCCATCGCGCACCAGGCAAGTTCAGCAACATCCAGGTAAGCCAAGAAGCCAACCCACTCGTCTATGTCACTGGCAGCGACAGTAAGATTTTTATTCTGGATGGCGAGACCTTTGAAACCAAGCACAGCCTCGATCGCGGGGGCAGCGGCACGATATTCGTCCCCGATCAGTCCTAAGAGTCATGGCAGCTTCCGACATCCTGTTCGCTCTCGGCGTCATGGGGCGAGTATGCCTCGGCCTCGTGTTCCTCACCGCCGCGATTGAGAAGCTGAGATACGCCTCGGTGTTGGAAGGTGTCGTGGCCAATTACAGAATCCTGCCGGGCGGGTTGGTGGCGCCGGTTTCAGCCGCCCTGCCTTGGGTAGAGCTGGTCTTAGGGGCGACGTTGCTGATGCTTGTGCCGAGCATCTGGCCGCCGGCAGCAGGCATCGCCTTGCTGTGCATCTTCGCCTGGGCGATGAGCGTCAACTTGCGGCGGGGCCGATCCCACATCGACTGCGGCTGCCATCAGGCGGCAATGCGCCAAACGCTGCGATGGTCTCTCGTCGCCCGTAATTTTGGTCTTGTCCTGCTGCTGGCTCCGGCGCTTCCGCAGGAGGCGTCGATATCGTCCTTGCCCCTGATCGCCGTCGGTGGATTGGCGGGTGCGGTGACCTACCTCCTGTACCTGATCTTCAATACGCTTGCTTCACTGCCCAACCTCAATCGAACCATTGCCTAGAACACAGCATGCTGGCCGCCCTCATCGCTTCACAAGTGTTGTCCTGGATAGTCATCATCGCACTTGGTGTGGCCGTCCTCGCCCTTGCACGTCAGATCGGCGTGCTCCACATGCGGCTGGCTCCTGCGGGCGCCCTGACAACAGCTGGCGGCCCGGCTGTCGGCGCGTTGGCGCCGATGTTAACGCTGCCGACGATCGATGGCGGTCGTGTTGCTATCGGCCGGGCCAAGGCAAAAGATCGCTTGCAATTGCTGATGTTCGTCTCGCCATTGTGCCCGATTTGCAAACAACTTGTCCCAGCCGTGAGGTCTTTCGCTCAACGAGAGACCGTAGATGTTGTTTTCATTGGCGACGATAAATTAGAGGATCAAATGGCAATGATTTCTGCGCTTGGCATTTCTGGCATTCCGTTCATAAATGGGTTCGAGGCCGGGCGCGCATACCAAGTCGACAAGCTTCCACACGCGGTACTGATTGATCATGACGGAAAAATTGTTTCGAAGGGCCTGGTGAACAGCCGAGAACATTTGGAAAGTCTTGTGGTTGCCCACGAAATGGGACTGGAATCGGTGCAGGATTACATTGTCGCCCTCAAGCAGAAGACCGTGATCAACCAACGCATCCCTGGGGAGAGCTCGCATGAGGAGGATATTCCAGCCTGATCAAGTCGGCGAAAGCCTCACGCGACGACTAGCCACCCACACCTCTCGCCGCAGCCTGCTTAACAAGCTTGGCCTGGCCCTTGTAGCGGCACCTGTCTTCCCGCTTTTGCCGGTGAGCCGCGCCAAGGCGGCCAAGGATCACAGCGCCGAAGCCACGACCAACTTCGCCCGCGATGCCCAGAGCAAGGACGACACGAAATGCACCTATTGGCGCTATTGCGCCCTTAGCGGCTCGCTGTGCACCTGCTGCGGCGGCGGGGTCCACACCTGTCCGGCCGGAGCGGAACCTTCGCCTGTTTCGTGGATCGGCACCTGCATAAATCCGGACGACAGCAAGGCATATTTGATCGGGTACCGGGATTGCTGCGGCAAGGTCAACTGCGCTCAATGTGGTTGCACCAATGGTGACCGGGCCACCCCAATTTATGTGCCACAAACCGACCCCCATGTTCTCTGGTGCTTTGGAACCGCCAGCACGCAATATCACTGCTCCACCGCCGCGCTCATCGGGCCTGCTGCGTGAGGCAACTTCTGCGCAACACATTGGTGGTCGCCGTATTGCTTGCCGGCGCTACCCGTGTATCTGCGGCGGCGGGGTCCGGCGGCGACCTGTTCGAAGCAAACTGCCAGATTTGCCACCAGGCACACGGCGTCGGCGTAATGGGGCAGTTCCCCCGACTTGCGGGCCGTGCATCCGTCATTGCCTCCAGTCCAGAGGGCCGCGCGTTCATGTCGCAACTTGTGCTCAATGGGATGAGCGGCAAAATCTCTGTCGATAATCAGTTCATCGTGGGCTTCATGCCCGGCTTTGACAGGCTGAGCGACGCGGACGCCGCCGCGATCCTGACTTACATATCCGGTCTTGAAGCGGAGCAGTTGAAGCCAGCGGCCTTCTCGGCCGACGAAATCCGCGCCGCCCGAGTCGGCGGCAGGCTCAATCCCAGTGAGATGGCGACAATCCGCAACCGTCTCGCGGGCGAGGGGGTAATCCCGTGAAAGCTCTGACGACGTCGCCAGGCATGGCGACCTGTGTCGCGTTGTGCGTGGTCGCACCCCCCGCCAACCAAATGCTGCGTGCCGCCGAGAGTGAGCTAACGGCCGCGCAGTCTGATTATCTGGAGCAGTGCGGCGGCTGCCACGGCATACAAGGCAACACCGCGCCAGCGCCGGTCCCGGTCCTGAGGGCACGCGTGGGATACTTCATGTGCACGCAAGCCGGCCGCCGGTATCTGATCCGCCTTCCGAACGTCTCCTACGCGCGCGTCGATGACGAATCTTTGGCTGATATGATGAATTTCGTCGTCTTTGGCCTCGGCGCCCCCACCGCGCCCGCCAACGCACGCGGCTTCACTGCTGAAGAGGTCCGCGAGCTGAGAAGCCACCCCATGCTTGGATCCGAGGTCGAAATCACACGCAAACTGGTCGTGGAGGAGCTCATTCGCTCTTGCGGTGCACCGGCGGATCTAAGGTTGACCTATCCTGGCGAATCACCCGAGAATCTTCGCTGAGGGCGATATCTCGGTCGACAGTCCGGCATAAGCGCCAGGATGTACGACATCGCCAGCTTAAAATGCTCGCAGGTCGGCAGCGGATTTCAGCGTTCGCCCAAGAGCTGGTGAAGAAGGTCGAGCCGCAAACGGTCGGGAACTACATTTCGCATCTCAGCGCCGTCGTCGCAGTGCCAAGCCGCTGCTCGACCGGCAGGCGATGAAGGACGCCATCACGGCACGCAAGCGCATCACCCGGAGCAAACAGCGCGACCGGCGCCGACCCTCGACGAAGCTCGACAAGCTGATGAAGCACTTCGGCGCGATCCGTGCGCGGCGCGCCCCAAGTCACGCCTATGGCAGCCTTGCTGCCGCAGTTCCAGCGCGGCCGCCCCTCGTGCAACCAAGTAGCGGTCCCGACCTGCTGATAGGTCGCAGGGCAACAGGCCGGGACCGCGCACGGTCGCATCCCGAATGACGCCGTGCGGACCGAATGTTAGCATAAATTAATATTTTATGGAGAATTAATATGGTATGTTCCCACCTTGCGCTAGGGAGCTCCTCTCCTATGCGCGCATGGGACGGCTCGGGCGACTTCTCCATCCGGGCGTCCAGCCGTCTCATAGCGCCGCACCAAATACCGTCGGGGGCTTCGCCTGCGCGCCTAGCCGGGTGCTGACGGGGCCGGGGTTTTGAGGTGGAGCCAATGTGCCGGTGGTGCGTCGTCATGTTCATTCTGAGCGTCGTTGGCACCGTGATTATCTATTGGCGCATCTAGCCCGCAACCGGGAGTCCCGGCCGGCTTCGCGCCGCGCTCTCCCAGTACGTTTAAGGCTGCGGCTCACCCGCTCTGCCGTCCTGTCAGCGTTCGGCATTGCCTCACGCATTGCCAAGCGACCGTTCGCTTTCCGGTTAATCATCAGAATTCAGGAGCTGTCCGTACTCGGCGGCTACGCGCCTGCCTTTCGCGACCGTCCGTGCGGCCAATATGCGCGGCGCCCTTTGACTGAACACCGAACCTCCGAACCATGGCTACAGCACACACGCCTAGGTAAAACGCGCTATTGTGTCGCCGACAAAATCATGTGGCCCTACGTGGGTGAGCTTGCTGCGCGAATCGAGCCAAATTGTTCCCCCAAGCGCCCGCCAACGACTGCAGAACGCGTAGTCCTCGCTGAGATAGTGCCCAGTTTCACGGTCAATCAGACAGTCGAAAAGGGCGAAGAGATTGGGACTTTGACTGGGTAAGGCGCTATTGTCAGCCGCCGTGTAGTGAGTTTCGGGATATTTGGCCGCCATCAACTCCACAACACGCCGCTTGATCAGCAGGAAGCCCGCGCCGGCGTAAACACCCGTGACAAATCCGTTCGTGGTCTTGCGCTCTTCGCCTTCGCACGGCAATCCTACGTAGCGAAGCTGAGCGGTTTGTAGAGGTTCTCCGTTAGCGGCGCGCTGGAAAGCCGCTTGATCATAGTCGAGCCGTTTCAGCGGATACATGCCTGCGACGACATCCTGGTTGAAGTTCAGCATTCGCTGAATCTGGTCCACGCCGAAGCCTATGTCTGCATCGATGAACATCAGATGGGTTTCAGCCGGGAGGTCAAGAAAGGCTGCGACGATTGTATTTCGACCCCGAGTTATCAGAGATTCATAGGCTACAGTTTGTATCGATACGTGTAGATTGGGTATCTTGTGACAAAGTAAAGCACAGATAGATTGCATATATCGCGAGGTGACCACTCCGCCGTAGCAAGGGGTGCCAATAAAGAGACGCACTTGATTCCCTGTCATGCCTGTCCTCTGCCGATTGACACGATGCTGTGACGGCCCGACACAGCAATGGACCTCCATGCCGTTGACCAGCGTAAATCAGGACCCAGTCAGCGTTGTCTGCCGTAACGGCAGATGAACGGCTCTCGGGGCGAGAGCGGTCGGGCCTACGCACGGCCCGGAGACGGGCTAACAAACAGTAGCACTCGGCCCCTACCCGACGGCATGAAGGTTCGTTCATTTATCCGCCGCCGATGGCTCGGTCAGCCCGCAATCGCCATCCGCCCCGCAGGGTAATTCTGCGGATCGTGCCGGTTGTGGCGTTCAGGATCACGACGCCCGGTGGATGTCGGCGTAAGGGCGCAGACTCGCCGCGGGCTCGCGCTGGGCGGCCAGCCTCGCCGCCAAGCGGCTCCGACGTTCGGTGTTTTGCGATCCCGGCTCGTAAAGGTTACGAACGGCCTTCTGCACCCGCCTAGTTGCCGTTCCGGCCGTGGCGGTGGCGCCAGATGCGCAACAGCACCGCCCCTGCTGCAACCACGATCGCGGCGACCAGACCTTTGACGGCATCGGGGTCCACAGGAGCCTCCGCAACTGGACAAAGTCATGTCCGAACTTGCGGGGCGGTTCGTTCTTCTTCCAGTTAAGCTTTGGTCACGAGCGCGGAAGCGTTGCGGCCGCACGGACACGATCGCTCGGGGTAACAGACCGACACCAAAAAAAAATCTTGGGGGCCTTGCGCCCCTTGATGTTTCGTCACCCAGATTGCTGGGTGAGCCTTACGACTTTGTAAGGTGAAAGTTTCCGCGCCAATTACCATCATCAATGTGAGCGGCGCGAACAGGCACAGGGAAGGTAGGCGGTATGTTACGCAAGATCGTCCTCACGGTGATGATGATGTTGGCGGTGCCAACAGCGGGCATGGCACAGCGCGAAGAACATCCTGGAAGGCCAGGGGAAGTCCGAGGACCACGTCCCGGTGGCCCGCCAAGACCCGGGGAATTCCGAGGACCACGTCCCGGCGGCGCGCCAGGGCGTTTTTTGTACCACGGTCGTCCGTTTAACCGGGTGCACCTTGCCCCCTTTGTCTATCCGCCCGGCTGGGCCTACCGGCGCTGGGTGATTGGCGCGGCGCTGCCGGCGCTGTTCCTCGCGCCAGCTTATTATTACAGTGGCTGGGCCACCCTTGGCCTGCCGCCGCCTCAGCCGGGCTTTCAATGGGTGCGCTATGGACCCGACCTGCTTCTCGTCAACGTGACCACTGGCCAGGTTGCCGACACAGTCTACGGCGCCTTCTACTGAGGCATACAATAAGGAGCCGGTGCAGCGACCTACCAAGCGCCCGGACCCATTAACTCGGTCACCCCAGCGGCAATCAGGGCGGCCTTCGGGTCGCCCCCGCTTGTTTTCAGCGTCGCTGCTGATTCGAGGGCAACCGCTCCCCACCGACGCGCTCGGCAAAAATCTCTGCTTCCTCTGGTTGGAGAAGCAGAACACTAGATAGTCGTCGCGGCTCAGAGTGGCGTCGCCGATAGAGCACCGGCTGCGCAAAATATCATCTCGCTGTTCATGAGGCCCCGCACCTTTTCGGCCTGTGATGCGGTTGCCGCCCTGGGGTCACCGTTGCCACCACCGCAAGCAGTCTCCGCGAATCCGTCTCTGAACTTCTTGGCCGCGGCTTAAAATGGCCGCCGT
>JASHRR010000975.1 GCA_030037185.1 Xanthobacteraceae bacterium
AGCAGGTAAGACCGACGAGGAATTCGTCGATCTAGGCGAGGAGAGCGACGCAGACTACGGAACCAGGATGAAGCAGGAGTTCGGGCTGGACCTAAGCCTTTGAATGTCAAACCAGGGTGGAGTTCGTGTCCGCCTTGGCGGGCTTCAACGTCAGGTGGAATCCACCAATTTCGGAGACAAGACGACAATCGCGTTGGCGCAACATCGCGAGCCCTTCCAGACGCACGAGAATTGATGTAACGTTAGTGAGGTGTCAGCGGACGATCGAAGTCCTGTCAATTACGGCAGGGTTGGTGTCGTCGGCGGGCAAGCATTCTGGAATTCAGTCGCTATCAGTTCTGCGGGCCGGGTTCGGTGCTCGCAGATGCCCAGTCTGCGTAGCGCTCAGGCGCGGCGCAGGGGCAATATAGTTTCGGTGATGCCTTCGGGCGCGGCAGGGCTCATCCGGCTGGTGGTCGGGCGGTTCGCGTGTGCGCCGTTTTTGTTGAAATTTTTTCATTTCGGATTTGCATCCCGGTTCGCCGAATGAAAATCCCGCAAGTGTGAAGGAACCGGCTCACCGTGGAGGGTGACAATGCGAAATTGCCGGAAAGGATTGATGCTCGCGGCAACAACGGGCATTGCCGCGATCGCGACTAGCCCGGTCGCGGCGCAGAAGAAATACGATCCCGGCGCGAGCGACCGCGAAATCAAAGTCGGGAACATCATGCCATACAGCGGGCCAGCCTCAGTCTATGGCGAGGTCGGCAAAACTGAAGCCGCCTACTTCAGAATGATTAATGCCGAAGGCGGCATCAACGGCCGCAGGCTCAATTTCATTAGCTATGACGATGCCTACAGCCCGCCAAAGACAGTGGAGCAGGCCCGAAAGCTGGTCGAAAGCGACGAAGTTCTGCTCATCTTCAGCTCGCTAGGCACGCCGACCAACACCGCGATCCAGAGATACATGAACACGCGCAAAGTACCACAACTCTTCATTAGCGCTGGCGCTACAAAATGGGACGATCCTCAGCACTTCCCCTGGACCATGCGCTTGCTGCTGAGCTATCAGGCTGAAGCACGCATTTATGCCGCGTACCTCCTCGACCACAATGCCCGGGGCAAGATTGGCATTCTTTATCAGAATGACGACTATGGCCGAGATTACGTAAAAGGACTCAAGGACGGGTTGCACGGAAAGATACCGATTGTGGCCGAGAGACCCTACGAGGCCACGGACACCACAATCGATTCCCAGATCGCCAATCTCAAGGCATCCGGTGCCGATATCCTGTTTGACGTGAGTTTGGGGAAATTTGCCGCCCAGGCGATCAAGAGGACGGCCGAGATCGGCTGGAAGCCGATGCATCTTCTCAACAGTGTTGCCGCCTCCGTGGGAGGGGTGCTCAGGCCCGCGGGTCTCAACAATGCCATCGGCATTTTGAGCAGCGCGTACACAAAAGACCCTAGTGATAGAATTTGGAAGGACGATGCGGAAACCAAGGAATGGTCCGCTTTCATGGACCGATATTATCCGGACGGCGACAAGACCTCCTCATTCACGGTGTTCGCCTATATGGCAGCTGAAGCATTGGTTGCGGTGCTCAAGCAGTGCGGCGACGATCTTACGCGCGAGAACGTCATGAAGCAGGCGGCAAGCCTCAAGGGCCTCAAACTTCCAATGCTGCTCCCGGGGATCACAATCAATACTGCGAAGGATGATTATGCCCCGATCAAGCAAATGCAGATGGAGCGTTTCAACGGCGGAAGCTGGGAGCTGTTCGGCCCAGTGATGAGCACTGATCTCGGCGGCTGATGTCCGTTACCCACTAACGTATCCAGGCTGAAACGCATATGTACCCTGGTGATCACGCAATCACGCGGGCAGAGCAACCCGCATTGATCATGGCCCAAACAGGCCAGTCGCTGACTTACGGCGAGCTTGAGGCGCGAACCAATCGGCTCGCCCATTTCCTGCGCGCACGCGGCCTCCATCGTCTCGACCATTATGCGATCTTTATGGAGAACAACGCCCGCTACATCGAGTGCTGTGGGGCTGGCGAGCGCACCGGCCTCTATTACACATGCGTAAACTCCCACCTCATGCCAGACGAACTCGTCTATATCCTCAACAACAGCGAATCCAAAGTGCTCATAACGTCTGAGGCCAAACGCGACGTGGTGGCTGCGGCGTTACAGAACTGCCCGAATATTGAGCTTTGCCTCGTTACCGATGGGAAGGGCGATGGCAGCCGTTTCCATAATCTCGATCAGGCGATAGCGCCGTACCCGATTAGGCCGGTCAATGACGAATCGCGCGGGCGCGCCATGCTCTATTCGTCGGGCACCACCGGGCGACCGAAGGGCATACTTCGTCCCTTATGGGAGAAACCGCCGTCCTGGCAAGACCCGATGATCGATTTCATAGGACAGCTTTGGCAATATCGTGCGGGCATGATTTATCTGTCGCCCGCACCGCTTTACCACGCGGCGCCTCAGCTGGGGGTCAATCTCATGATTCGCGCGGGTGGCACTGCCATCGTAATGGAGCGCTTCGATGCACAACGGTTTCTGGAGCTCGTACAAACCTACAAGGTGACGCACAGCCATCTCGTGCCGACGATGTTCTCGCGCATGCTCAAGCTGCCGGAGGCCGTCCGCAGCCGCTACGACCTTTCTTCGCTTGAGATGGTGATCCACGGCGCGGCGCCTTGCCCGGTGCAAGTGAAGGAACAGATGATCGAATGGTGGGGGCCGATCATTCACGAATATTACGGCGCCACCGAATGGTTTGGCTTGGCCGCCTGCAATAGCGTGGATTGGCTTGCACACAAGGGTACGGTTGGCAAGGTGGTGATTGGCGATCTGCACGTTCTCGACGACGAAATGAGACCCTGTCCGACCAGCACGCCAGGGACGTTATGGTTCAAGAGCCTGATGCCCTTTGCGTATTTCAACGATCCGACGAAGACAGCGCAGGCGCACTCCGGCGATGGCTCCCTTTGTACGGTGGGGGATGTCGGTTATGTCGATGAGGACGGCTACCTCTATCTCACCGACCGAGCCGCATTCATGATCATCTCCGGCGGCGTGAACATTTACCCTCAAGAGTGCGAGAACCTACTCATCACGCATCCGAAGGTCGCCGACGCTGCTGTATTCGGGGTCCCGAATAACGATCTCGGAGAGGAGGTCAAAGCCGTCGTCCAGCTTATGCCTGATATCCGGCCCGGACCACAGGTCATCGAGGAGTTGATGGCCTTCTGTGCCTCGCACCTCGCGCGCCAGAAATGCCCGCGCTCGATCGACTTCGAGGCCGAGTTGCCCCGCCTGCCTACGGGCAAGCTCTACAAGCGGCTCTTACGGGACCGCTATTGGAAAGATCGGGAGAGTCGGATCTTATAGTAGTGGGATCAAACGATAGACTTGCCGTTGTTTGAGGCCACCTCTTTGGGAGCCAAATAAAACGGCTTGTAACCTAGCAGGCAATGTGACCCCGACCCCAGGCCACTCAAAACTCAATCGCCCCGGAGGTCGGGGCCACCGCCCACCCCACTCCCCGCTGAAACGAATAAACCCCATTACCGGGAACGAAAAGGAGGCCTCTATCGATTGTTGTGGATATGTGGCAAAGCGGACACATATCTGGTCAAAC
>JASHRR010000112.1 GCA_030037185.1 Xanthobacteraceae bacterium
GCCCGCGGGGTGCCCCTTCCTCGGCCCAAGTGATGGAGAAAGCACGTGAAACGTCTTCAAGCCTTTATTTTGCCAGCGGTTATGGCTGCCGCCTTGGTGGCCGCCGCGACCTCGGCGGCATCAGCCATCGACGTTACCGGCGCGGGTGCAACCTTTCCGTATCCGATCTACGCCAAATGGGCTGACGCCTACAAGAAAGAGACCGGCGTGGCACTCAACTACCAATCGATCGGTTCGGGCGGCGGCATCAAACAAATCGAAGCCAAAACGGTGGTGTTCGGGGCAACCGACGCACCGCTCTCGGGCGACGAGCTCAACAAGAACGGCCTCGTGCAGTTCCCGATGGTGATGGGCGGCATCGTCCCCGTGGTCAATCTCGACGGCGTCAGCCAAGGGAGTCTCGTTTTCGACGGGCCGACGCTCGCCAAAGTCTTCCTCGGGCAAGTGAAATCGTGGGACGATGCGGCCATCAAGGCGCTTAACCCCGGCGTCAGGCTGCCGCGCCAAGCCATCGCGGTCGTGCATCGTGCCGACGGCTCCGGGACAACGTTCAATTTCACGGATTATCTCGCCAAGGTCAGTCCGGACTGGAAGTCGAATGTCGGTTCGGCAACCGCCGTCGAATGGCCGGTCGGCATCGGCGCCAAGGGCAATGAAGGTGTAGCCAACAACGTGGCGCAGACCAGGGGCTCGATCGGCTACGTTGAATATGCCTACGCCAAACAGAACAGGCTCAACTTTACCAAGATGATCAACAAGGACGGCAAGACCGTCGCCCCTGTCTCCGACACATTCCAGGCTGCCGCCGCAAACGCCGACTGGAATTCGGTGCCGGGCTACGGTGTGATCCTCAGCAATCAACCCGGCGCGCAGTCTTGGCCGATGACCGCCGCGACATTCATCCTGATCCACAAGCAGCCCAAAGACGGGCCTGCTGCCGCCGAAGCGCTCAAGTTTTTTGCATGGGCCTACGCGAACGGCGGCAAGATGGCCGAAGAGCTCGATTTCGTGCCCATGCCGGCCTCGGTGGTGAAGGCCGTCGAGGGCGTCTGGAGCAAGGAGATCAAAGACGCCAGCGGCAAGCCGCTGTTTGCGGCTGCGCGGTGAACTGTTGCGGTTCGATGCGCAAGGGCGCCCGGCGCCTTTTCGCACCGCGCGCGGCCCGGGTGTGCCGACGTTGCCGGGCGCAGCTGGGCAGCGCGCCCGCGGAATGGTGAGGGGCGAAGCCGGAACTGTTCGCGGCGGGGAGAACAAAATTGGTCGACATGACGCTGTCCAGAGAGGCTAGGGCACCGCTGGCGGCAATCTCGCGCACGAAGGTCCTCGGCAGGCTGCGGTTCTGGGACACAGTGTTTCGCCACTTGACCCGCGCCGCGGCCGTCCTGGTGCTGATAATTCTGAGCGGGATTATCATTGGTCTGATCAACGGCTCGTTGCCGGCGCTGCAGGCTTTCGGATTCGATTTCCTGCTTGAACAACGTTGGAACCCGGTTACCGAAAAGTTCGGAGCCCTCGCTGCCGTTTATGGCACGCTGGTGACATCGTTCATCGCCATGCTGATCGCAGTCCCGCTCGGTTTGCTGATCGCACTGTTCCTGACCGAATTGTGCCCGATGTGGCTGCGCCGGCCGATTGGCATTGCGATCGAGCTGCTTGCCGGAATCCCCAGCATCATCTACGGCATCTGGGGACTGTTCGTGTTCGCCCCATTCCTGCAGCGCACGCTCCAGCCAACCTTGATCGACTCGTTTCAGAACGTGCCTGTCCTTTCGAGCTTGTTCGAAGGGCCGCCCTTTGGGATCGGTATTCTCACAGCGAGTCTGATTCTCGCCATCATGGTGCTGCCGTTCGTGACTTCGATTTCACGCGACGTCTTTGAGGCGGTGCCGTCCGTTTTGAAGGAAGCCGCCTATGGGGTCGGCTGCACAACCTGGGAAGTGGTGCATCATGTGGTGCTTCCCTATGCCCGGGTTGGCGTTGTCGGCGGCGTCATGCTGAGCCTTGGCCGGGCGCTCGGCGAGACGATGGCCGTGACCTTCGTCATCGGCAATGCCCACAGGGTCTCGCCATCGCTATTGGCACCCGGGACCACGATCTCTGCGACGATCGCCAACGAATTCACCGAAGCGCTGGGCGACCTCTATACGTCATCGCTGATTGCATTGGGGCTGATCCTGTTCGTGATCACCTTCATTGTATTGGCTGCCGCTCGGCTCTTGCTCTTGCGGCTCGAAAAGCGGGTCGGCTGAACATGGATCGCTACGCCAGCCGCCGCCTGCGCAACACCATCGTCATCGCATTGTCGATCGGCTCGACGGTACTGGGGCTCGGGTGGCTCGTACTGATTCTCGGATCACTGCTTTACCAGGGGCTGAGCGGAGTTTCGCTCGCCGTATTCACCGAAATGACCCCACCGCCCGGGGCCACCGGCGGCCTGCTCAACCCCATTGGCGGCAGTTTGATCCTGACAATTCTGGCGGTTGCGATCGGCACCCCGATCGGCATCCTGGCCGGAACCTACATGGCCGAATACGGCAAATTCGCCACGCTCACCATCGTCGTGCGCTTCATCAACGACATCCTGCTCAGCGCCCCGTCAATCGTCGTGGGCCTTTTCATCTATGAAATCATGGTCGTCCCGATGGGAGGCAACTCCGGATGGGCCGGCGCAGTCGCGCTCGCGCTGATCGTGATACCGGTCGTTGTGCGAACAACCGAGGACATGCTGTCCCTCGTTCCCAAGGAGTTGCGAGAGTCGGCAACCGCGCTCGGATTGCCGCTCGGCCGCGTGATCCGCCACGTCTCCTACCGCGCCGCTCGCGCCGGCATCATCACGGGCGTGTTGCTGGCGGTTGCGCGGATCAGCGGCGAAACGGCGCCACTGCTGTTCACGGCGCTCGACAATCAATTCTGGCCCACCGTCGACGTGGTAATCCCTTTTATTAACGTCTATGTCGGCACGGTCCCCGATCTCAGCGCGCCGTTCCCCAGCCTTCCGGCCGTAATCTTCCATTTTGCCATGAGCGCCGACGACGAATGGAAAAAGCTCGCCTGGATCGGCGCCTTGATCATCACCTTCGCGGTGCTCGCCCTGAGCATCACGGCGCGCGCGCTCTCAGCGTCAAGGAAATCGCCATGAATTCGGTTGCCAGCATCGGTCATGGGGTGCAATCGCCGATCCCGACAGTCGCGGATCGATCTGCCGACGAGGCCGGTCAGCCTGCCGCCAAGATTCTCATTCGCAACCTGAATTTCTATTACGGGGACAATCAAGCGCTCAAATCCATCAACGTGGCGCTCTACGACCGCAAGGTGACTGCCTTCATCGGTCCGTCCGGTTGCGGAAAGTCTACGCTGCTGCGCATCCTCAACCGCATCTACAGCCTTTACCCCCATCAGTGGGCGGAGGGCGACGTGCTGCTTGACGGCGCCAACGTCCTTGATCCCGGCCAGGATCTCAACCTGCTGCGGGCGCGCATCGGCATGGTATTCCAGAAGCCGACCCCGTTTCCGATGTCGATCTACGAAAACATCGCGTTCGGCGTGCGCCTGTTCGAGAAGCTGCCGCGGGCGGAGATCGAGGAGCGCGTGCAGTCGGCATTGCAGCGCGCGGCGATCTGGGACGAGGTCAAGGATAAGCTGCAGGCGAACGGGCTCAGCCTGTCGGGCGGCCAGCAGCAGCGGCTATGCATTGCCCGCACCGTGGCGCTCAAGCCCGAGGTCATCCTGCTCGATGAGCCTTGTTCGGCGCTCGACCCGATCTCCACCGCCAAGATCGAGGAACTGATCGACGAGCTGAAGGACGACTACACCATTGCGATCGTCACCCACAATATGCAGCAAGCCGCCCGCGTATCCGACTATACGGCATTCATGTATCTCGGCGAATTGGTCGAGTTCGACACCACCAGCAAGATGTTCACGTCGCCTGGCGACCGGCGCACTCAGGACTATATCACGGGCCGCTTCGGCTGACCCGCGCACAGCGCTCCCGACATCCGCCGCAACTCGGTTGAGGCAGGAAAGGGGCGAGCTGAGCGCGAAGGAGCGCACAGGAATGGCTATGATGACGGAGCATACGATTAAGGCATTCGATGCGGACCTCCAGGATTTGGCGCGGATGATCGCCGAGATGGGCGGGCTGGCGGAGCGCCAGATCGGCGACGCCCTGGACGCGCTCAATCGGCACGACGCGGGGCTTGCCAGCATTATCGTCGCCGCCGACGCCAGAATCGACACCCTGCAGCGCGAGATCGAGGAAAAGGCGATTCTCACGATTGCGCGGCGGCAGCCGATGGCGGTCGATTTACGCGATATCGTCGGGGCGCTGCGGGTTTCCAACGATCTCGAACGCATCGGCGACCTTGCCAAGAATATCGCCAAGCGGGTCGAGGTCGTCGACCACGAGCTCAGACCGCGGGCAGTGATGCGCGGCGTTGAACACATGTCCGAGCTCGTGCTGACCCAGATCAAAGACGTGCTCGACGCCTTTGCGAGGCGCGACGTCGGCAAAGCGGTGCAAGTGTGGCGCAGCGATGAAGAGGTTGACGCGGTGAACAACTCGTTGTTCCGCGAACTCCTCACCTACATGATGGAGGATCCCCGCAACATAAGCGTTTGCATCCATCTCTTGTTCTGTGCCAAGAACATCGAGCGGATGGGAGACCACGCGACCAACATAGCCGAAACGATCTACTACATTGTCGAAGGCCGCGCTCTCACTGATGAACGCCCAAAGGGCGACATCACCAGCACAACCAATATTCCTTACCGGGATGAGCGATGACCCGCCATCCGCGCGAGAAGACGTCATGACCGCCCGCATTTTGATTATCGAGGACGAAGAACCGCTGACGCTGCTGCTTCGCTACAATCTGGAAGCGGAGGGCTACGCCGTCGATTCCGCTGTGCGCGGCGATGAAGCGGACCTCAAGCTCAAGGAGAATGCCCCCGATCTCGCTCTGATTGACTGGATGCTGCCCGGCCTATCAGGAATAGAATTGATCAGGCGATTGCGGGCCCGCCCGGAAACCCAGTCCTTACCGATCATCATGCTGACCGCGCGCGGCGAAGAGACCGAACGCGTGCGCGGCCTGGCGACCGGCGCCGACGATTACATCGTCAAGCCGTTTTCGGTGCCGGAACTGTTGGCGCGTATCCGCGCCCTGCTGCGGCGGGCCAAGCCGGAACGCGTCGCCGGCGTGCTGGAGGCCGGTGACATAGAGCTTGATCGCGAGAAGAAGCGGGTCGCGCGCGCCGGTCGCGATATCTCATTGGGGCCGACAGAATTCCGTCTGCTTGAATTCCTGATGGAGAATCCGGGGCGGGTTTTCTCACGCGAGCAGCTGCTCGACCGCGTCTGGGGCCGCGATGTTTATATCGACGAGCGCACGGTTGACGTCCACGTTGGACGTCTGCGCAAGGCGCTTAACCGCGGGCGCGCCGTCGATCCGATCCGCACCGTCCGCGGCGCCGGCTATGCGCTCAACGATCGCTTTGTGAAAAACCCCTAAAGCTGCCGCCCGATGCTCCTCATGAGCGCCGGGCAATCACCGGTCGCGGGCAAGATCGCGCCACTTCAAGGGGGTGGCCCCTCTCCGCCGGTCGCAAGTTGAGCGGCACCTGGCCCGCTCCGCAGCAAGGTGCATCTCATCCCCGCAGCAGCCGCCGCTCTCGGCGCCGGTCGGCAACCGGCTGATACGCGACCCGCGAATGATATCCGCAATAGGGCAAACCTTCGATGGCTTTGCCGCCGCAGAAAAAGAACTCCGGCGAGCTCGGATCGCCGATCGGCCAATGACACGTGCTCTCGGTCAGATCGAGGATGGTACAGCGTTGCCCGATCGGGATGATATTCTCGGCCAGTTCCGGCTCGGGCTCAATTTCCTGCTCATAACAGTGCACTGCGAGAGCCGTGTTGCCGCGAACTCCCGCCCGCCCAATTCGCATCAGGGCTCCTTGCGCCCGCGGCTTGCGTTGGCGTGGCACCGAGGCCGGCGGGCTTTTGGCGCGCCCGGACAGACCGAGCCGATGCACCTTGCCGATCACTGAGTTGCGGGAAATGCCGCCGAGCTCCGCCGCAATCTGACTCGCCGACAATCCATCGCTCCACAGCTTCTTGAGGAGTTCCACACGATCGTCCGTCCAGTTCATGGCAAACCGTCCTTCGTCCCGGCGGCTCGGCCGAATCGCGGCCCCTCCGCGGACAGCCCGAAACCGCCGTCGGCCACGCCTTGCGCAAACCAGAAAAACCGCTCGCCGCGAGATATCGTGCCAGCGTCCCGTCAGGCTACTATATGGGGTGGCTCGGGCGCAAGCGTCGCCGCCCGGCTTTGCCCACATGTTCGCTCCTAATCGCGCGTAAAAAGGCCAGTCATCCACAACAGATATCGACGACGGTGCGCCAGGACCTGGGATTTGGCCGCGGAGCGGGTGTGCGGACGGCGGTGCCGAAAGCACGCGCAAGGCGTGCGAGGGTCGTTGACAGATGGCCGCATCCCGATAAAATGTAAATGTGCCGCCCGAGAGGCGGCACATTTCGTTTAGAGTGCGCTCCGGTCGTGTCGCACCATTCTCCGGGGTCGTGGCCCGGGGTGTTGCGGCCATCCGCGCCCTTACTTGCTCCCCTGCCAACCCTCCGCGCGCGGGCAAGAGCAGGCGGGGAACAATGCGGATGTCAGCGAGGATGGGGTCGGCGCCGCGTGAGGCGGCGCCGGCGCCTCAGCGCGGGCATGGCGGTGAAGCGGTAATTCGACCCCGTCCGGAAGTGCTCT
>JASHRR010000976.1 GCA_030037185.1 Xanthobacteraceae bacterium
AATCGGCCATCGAGGCACGTGGCCTCCGGGGAAACCAAACAATTCGATTATTTTTGATTATCTGAGTGATTTAAGTTTTTTCTCCGTCCCTTCAATATTCAAGCGCTGTCCGCAATTCTAAGGCGACAAAAGCACCGGCATGCTTGACAGAAACTGCACTGATCACTGGCCAGCCAGCGAGGCCGAGCGGCAATTGAGGTTGTGCGCTGTTTTTGATTGAGGGGCAAAACACATCGACAGCCATGACCAAGACAGAGGCGGCACGGGAAATCATCGGCTGTCAGATTGCAAACAAAGAGCCAGTCGTTGTGACTAGGGGGGAGAAACTGGAGCGGACGCTGCGTCTTAGCGCCTGTCCGCACAGTTAGTTGCCGACATGAAGGCGTCTTGTCCTGGTAAAAAATCTGCTCAACGAAGCCTTACACACTCATGGCGGTGAAGTGAGCATCAGGTTTGATTTGATAAGGGCAGCATTTGAAAAAATCAGCCCCGGAACTGGCGAAGATTCCATCCGAAAGATCGGCCCGCGCCATAGAAGCCACCAGCCTTGTTCGTGAAGATGCAGAGGCTCGCAAGTTTAGGGGCATTCCGGTAAGTTCACTTTCAAAGCCCACAAGGGCCGTTTCCGCCGCGGCCTGGGATTGCGTTGGCGCGGCGTCAAATCCGACCATGGCGACGCTCAACATCGAGCCGATGCAACTGAAAAAGCATAGAGCGGCGGCCAAAATGGCAAGCGCTGCGACATAATATTGCCGCACGACAACCGAGATAATAGCCACAATTGTAATAGATTAAACAACTCGCTTTCCTTAGAGGGATCACCCGACAATGCCCAGCCACAAAAGGACACTGGCCTTGTCGCCTATCGGCATTGGCGGAAATGACGAGCAAACCAACGAAAGGAAGTACGTTTTGAGAAATCAAAACGCGATGCGTCTCCATCAAGGCTGCTGCTTTCACAGCAGCGCCTGTGCTGGCGACGCAACCTAATTGGACCTCGGTGAACTCGTGGCCGCGGACGAGGGTTGGCATTTACGGTCCCAACTTGGGGCCGGCGAGGAGGTTCGGTTGCGGCCGGGCTCCGACCCCTCGGCTGGCTGTTATCGGGCAAACCCGTTGATCGCACACGCGACGGCGGCGGCCCTGCACGAGTTGGCGACCACGGACAGGCCCGGCTCGACCGTGGGGCAGGTTCGCCCAATCAATTCCGCCGACGCGCAACGGTTTCGACACACTTGTGATGGAGACCGTCATCGCCGGAGCACTAACGTACCAGGTGGGGATCACAAATTGACTTGTCTGACAGAAACTGACTCATTCTTAATTTGAGAAATGTGGGGCCTCTCCTTACCCTCGTTGTGACTTGCACCCGGGCGACGTCATGATCATGCGGTCGGGCTTACACGGTCAATGGATGGAGAAGGGTCGCAGTGCATTTCTTAGTGACGACGGTGGCGTCTTCACGGCCATCGCAGCCGGTCCTATTGACATCTTAACGCACTCGCGCCGCCGAGAAGGGTTGGGAAGGGTCACCCCGAATTCGGCCATATGGGCCCCTTTGGGCATCCGGGAAGCTTCGCTCCACAATCGCTTATCGCCCCGGCGCCGGTTCTTAAGGCCGGCCTGGTCGAGGAGCCCTGCCCATAGAGTGACCGAGCTTGCTGCGTGCCCGACCGCGTGGAGCCGGCGCTGGGCGAAGGTAGGCGCCTGCTTTTAGTTT
This sequence comes from Xanthobacteraceae bacterium, assembly GCA_030037185.1. The sequence goes on from JASHRR010000976.1 coordinate 1,721, forward strand.
AACGGTCTAGCCATGCACAGCAACGCATCGGGGTGTAATAGTGATCCGAGCCTATTTGAACCGCTTAGCGGTTGCCGTCCCGGAATACGAGGTCCACAACACATTTGTGCGTTTTGCCGAGCGCGCGCTGCGTGACCGCCGGTCGCGGCTGCTGTTTGAGCGAATGGCGTCGCGCTCCCAGATACGGCATCGATGGTCGTGTCTCGCACCGGCCGCTCCCGGCTCCAACGAAAGGCTTGATGCCGATGGCTTCTATACCCTCGGAAGTTTTCCTTCTACGGGAACGCGGATGCAACGCTACGAACGGGATGCACCGCTGTTGGCCGCAAAGGCCGTCGACCGCCTTGGCCTCGGTGACGCTGCTCAGGGCGTCACCCATCTCATCGTCACGTCCTGCACGGGCTTATCGGCGCCTGGCATCGATTTTGAGGTGATGCGCCGGTGTAATCTTAGCCCTTCGATCGAACGCAACTTTCTCGGTTTCATGGGCTGCAACGCGGCCATCAACGCTCTCAAGCTCGCCCGCCACATTGTCCGCTCCACGCCAGACGCCAAGGTCGTCGTCGTCTGCGTCGAGCTGTGCACACTTCACTTGCAGGAATCGGCAGACATCGAGCGATTGCTGACCTTTCTGCTTTTCGCTGACGGCTGCGCCGCAGCGCTGATCAGTGCGGAGCCGAGCGGATTCGCGCTTGACCGGTTTCATGCCGAAGTGATGCCGGAGGCCGCCGGACACATCACCTGGACCATTCGCGACTGCGGCTTTGATATGCTGCTCTCGGGCGAAGTCCCCACCGCCATCGGCACGACGCTGCGTTCCGGATCAGGCCGCGTGCTGTCGGGCGCCTCGCCCAGCGAGATCGCCCTGTGGGCCGTTCATCCGGGTGGCCGCACCGTCCTTGATGCCGTCGAACTGGCGTTCGCTCTCGAACCGTCAGCCCTCGCGATGTCGCGCGCGGTCCTGCGCGATTATGGCAACATGTCCTCGCCGACGGTGCTCTTCGTGCTCGAAGCCATGATGCGGGAAAAGCCGCCGCCGGGCGCGCGCGGCTGCGCCATGGCATTCGGACCGGGCCTCACGACTGAAACCATGCTGTTCAGCGCGGCGTGAGATGACACAAAGCAAGCGCCACACTGAACGCTCGTTGCTTTGCGAACCGCTCTGCCGTTGGAGCGCCGAAGCCCTATGACAGACACAGTCCAAGCGCTGGTTATCGGCGGCGGCATCGCTGGCGGCGCCGTTGCGGCGCATCTAGCGCATGCCGGGCGCGAGGTCATCCTGATCGAACGGAAGGCCAACCCACATGATAAGGTCTGCGGCGAATTCATAAGCGGTGAGGCTGTATACTATCTTCGCGGCCTCGGCATTGATCTTGCGACGCTTGGCGCCGTTCCGATTTTGTCCGTGAATGTTCATACACCGCGGGCCGCGGTCGGCTGCCGACTCCCGTTTCCGGCCGTCAGCATCTCGC
>JASHRR010000113.1 GCA_030037185.1 Xanthobacteraceae bacterium
TGTTCGGCGTGATCAAAGTCTCCGCGGGAGAATCCGCTAACGCGCTCCGGCCCAATTCGCTTGCTGTTCGGTACGGGGTCGAGGCGGGTGTGACACGTGCGGTCGCATTTCCGCTCCGCCTACTCAAACTTGTCGGCATGCAGGTGCGACGAATCTAGCGGACGTCAGTCCCCAGGCTTGTATCCACGGGTATCCCAAACAACCGGGCCGCATTCACCGCGATGATCTTGTGCTTGTCGTCCGCCGTCAGCGCACAAGATTCCACAAACTCGACCGGCTTCGGCTCGCCGACCGGATAGTCGGAGCCAAGCAGCACGCGGTCGGCGCCGACGCGCTTGACGAGGGCCTCCAGGACCTCCGGCTCATAGACGCAGCTGTCGTAATAGAGCATGCGCAGATATTCGGCCGGGCTTTTTTTCATGTTGACGCGGGTGGCGGGCTTTTCGACATAGTTCCGGGCGATGCGGCCCATGTAGTAGGGCATGTAGCCGCCGCCATGCGAAACGCAGATTTTCAGCTGCGGGAAGGCGTCGAGAACGCCCTCGTACATCAGCGAGGCGATGGCCATCGCCTCCTCGAAGGCCTGCCCGACGCTGTTCCACAAATACCAGTTCGCGAAACGCGCGCCGGTATTGCCGGCCGGGTGGATGTAGACGACGGCGCCGAGCTGTTCGGCCTTCTCCCAGAAGGGCCGCAGCGCGGCATCGCCCAGTTCCATGTCCCGCGCCGTCGTCGATATGCCGACGCCGGCGAGGCCGAGTTCGCCCATGCAACGCTCAAGTTCGGCAACCGCAAGCGCGGGCGCGGCAAGCGGCACGCCGCCGAGGCCGATCAGCCGCTTGGGGTTGGCGCCGACCACTGCCGCCATGCGGTCGTTGAGCATGCGCTCCATCTTCAGGCTCTCCTGCGGCTCGGCCCAGTAGGTCACCTGCTGGACCAGGCTCGACGACAGCACCTGCATGTCGACCCCCATCCCATCCATGCGGGCGATGCGCTCGGTCACGTCTGACATCCGCGACACCAAAACGGCCTCGCGCTCGCGCACGCCCTGCCTTGCCTCCTCGTTCATGGCCGGATCGGTATTGGATTTCACGAACATGGTGTGCGGCCCGGTTATGGCGTAGATTTCCGGCAGCATCAGGTGGGCGTGGAAGTCGATGACGCAACGCGAGCGGCTTTTCTGCTTCATGGTGTCCTCTCGCCAGTCCCCTGCTTGATATCCCGGCCGCTCTTTGGCACGAGCCGGCGTTGCAGCGGGAAAATCTGCAGCGCGAAGCGATCCGCGACAAGCCCCCATACGCCGCGCGGCGCCTTGAGCATGATGAGGATGGCGACGGCTCCGAGCATGATGAGGTAAAGGCTGCCGAGGTCGGCGAAGAGCTGGCGGAGCAGGAAGAAGATCGCCGTGCCGATGATCGGACCCTCGATCCGCCCGATGCCGCCGATCACTGCGATGAAGATCACGAAGGCGGTCCAGTCATTGATGCTGAACGCCGCGTCGGGCGAGATCCGCAGCTTCTGCAGAAAGATGACCGCGCCAACCATGGCGGTGCAGAATGCCGTCATCACGTAGACGACGAATTTGACCCGCCGCACGCCGACACCATGCGACAGCGCGGCTATCTCGTTGTCGCGGATTGCGGTGAGGGCAAGCCCATAACGTGAGCGCAGGAGGGCAATGATCAGAGCAAGAACCAACACGGCCAGAGCAAGCGCTGTCCAGTAAACGAGGAATTCGCGCGTCTGGCGAGTGGCGGCGATCGCGGCGACAATGCCGACCGGCAGACTCGTGCCGGAGCCGCCGCCGAGCGCCGACACTTGCGCCGCGAGCAGGCGAAAGACCTCCGCCACCACCCAGGTGCCGATCGCGAAATAATGTCCGCGCAGCCGGAACACCAGCGCCGCCACCGGGACCGAGACAGCGCCAGCCAGGATGCCGGCGAGCGGCACCGCCCACAGCGGCGGCACCGCGGCAAGCATGGTGAGACCGAACAGCAGGTAGCCGCCGAGCCCCACATAGGCGTGCTGGCCCACCGAAACGAGACCCGCATATCCGGCGAGCAAGTTCCACGCGCTTGCGAGCGCCACATACGCATAGATCTCGGCAAGCAGCCGCAAGTCCTGCCGGCTCCCCCAATACGGCGCCAGGGCCAAGGCGGCGAGCGCACTCACAAAAGCGATGAGGCTGATGCGGCTCGACCGGTCCAGGAAGGCGATGCGGGCGCGGGCAGGCATGCGGCTGACGGCTCAATGTATTTTTGGAAACAGCCCCTCGGGGCGTACCGCCAGGACGATGAGGAACGCAAAATGCCCGGCAAGCATCTGCCATCCGGGGTTGATGTGAGCGCCGACACCTTGGGCGACCCCGAGCAGTATGCCGCCGACGAGCGTGCCCCATAGACTGCCGAGGCCGCCGATGATCACGGCTTCGAAGCCGAAAATCAGCCGTGCCGGTCCGATGGCGGGATCGAAGTTGGTGCGCACGGCGATCAGCACACCGGCCACCGCGACGATGGCAAGCGACAGCGCCATGCCGAGCGCGAAGATGTGGCGGTTGTCGAGCCCCACGAGCTGCGCCGTCGCCTGATCGTCGGCAGTGGCGCGAAAGGCCCGCCCGAGCGCGGTGCGGTAGAATACAAACTGCATGCCGCCGATCACCGCGACCGCGAGGGCGAACTGCAACAGCGGCAGCACCCCGATCGAGATGCCCGCAATCACCGGAATGCTGGCGACCTCAATGGCACCGGCCTGAAGCCTGCGGCTGTCGGCCGTGAAAAGCTCAAGCAGGCCGTTCTGGATGATCACTGAGAGTCCGAAGGTGACGAGCAGCGGCGGCAGCAGGTCGTCACCGAGCGTGCGGTTGAGCACAAGCCGCTGGAGGACGTAGCCAAGCCCCGCCATCACCGGCGCTACAATCACCAACGCGAGGATCGGATTGAGCTTAAGCGTCGTCGCCGTGGCAAGCGCGAGGTAGGCGGCGAGCACGATGAAGTCCCCGTGGGCGATGTTGACGAGCCGCATGATGCCGAAAATCAGCGACAGTCCGGCCGCGAACATGGCGTAAAGCCCGCCGACGAGCACGCCTTGGACGATGACGTTTATCCACTCGGTCATGGACTTCGCACCCCTATCAACGCTACCCTGCAAGCCGCCAGAGCAAAAACTCGCTGCAGGCGGCCCAGGCCGGTTCCCGATCTGGGAGTGCCAACCCGTCAAGCAGCATCGAACTGGGCTTGGTCT
>JASHRR010000977.1 GCA_030037185.1 Xanthobacteraceae bacterium
GTCGTGGTCCTGCGTATATACAGCCACGCGCTTTGTGCCGAGCATGTTGACCATGTCCCGGTAAGTTTGGTCAGCCTTGGTCTTCTGTTCGACCACGATCAGAGCCGACGGTCTGTGTCCGTACTCGGCCTCAAACGCGTCGGCGCTCTCGATCAGGCCGACGACGTAGGACATTCCGCACGTGGTTTTGCCCGCACCTGTAGCCGCCGAGAAGATGCGCATACACGCGCGTCCTGCTTTGCTGTCATCGAGCGCTGCCCTGAAGCACGCATATCCGCTGTCGAAGACGGATAGATGGAATGGGGAGTTGTCGTGGTCACTGCCTCGATCAGCCGCCAGCAGGGAGAATGCAGCTTCAGCGTTCGCCAGCAACGTTTCATCAAGGGTACGGGTCTTGTAGAGCGAGCTTGCTTGGGACGCATCGCGTCGATGCTCTTGCTCGCAGGGCGGACTTGTCAGGGCGAGCTTGCTCGCTCGCAGCCCGCAGTTTACTGCGTCCATTGTTTCGTTTCGTTTGTCGGGTTGAACAGGGTGAGTGGTAACGCGGGGTACCGCATAGAGCCTGATGCCCGGCCGCGGCAGCACCGCGCCGACGCGCACCGCTTGCGCTTACTCATGCGTCTCGGGCATTGCCGGCCACCATTACGGCAGCCGGCAGCACTCATGGTCCCGGAGGGTCAGAACCAGAACGGCCCGGGGTTCGCGAGGGCCTCCGCGCTGATAAAGCGGTCGTACTGCCCGCGAGCCTTCCGCGTCGCATGCGCAATTGCGTCCGCGGTCTCGATGATTTCCCGCGCCGAGGTCCGCCAGCCGTCGCCGTTGAGATGATCGATCAGCCAGCGCACATACGCGCCGAGCAGTTGATATTCGTCATTGGTGTACATCCGGTCCAGTTCGAGCAGCTCGGCCGCCTGGTTGATGAACTGCTCGAAAAGGTCCGCTTCTGGATTGTAGACGCCCATCTTGATGAGCAGCGCCTCGATGGCCGTCCAGCGGGCGTCTTCCACACACGATTCGCAGTGGCAGTAGCCGCCATGCTCGACGTTCTGAGCGCGAGTGATGTTGATGTTGTTGGACATGGTCATTGGTGTTCTCCGTTCATAGGGTGGGGGGCCGCAGAAGGGGTCTGCAGCCCGTTGATTTCGTTAGTTTTTCGGTTTGCTTAACTTGCGGGGTGGCGCAATGGTCCACTTCTGCGCCTGAGCGTCTTCTTGCGCCGAGCGCGTGGATTCTTGGCCGAGGCATTGGTTGCGGCGCCGGAGGCTGTCCACGGTCGGCTCGGTATTCGCAGCCGAGGCCGGCCAGGGCGGGCTAGTTCCGTCAGCTTCCTGGCGTCACGCTTGTGAGTGCGGCATTCGTTAGCCTCGATCCGCTGCCTGAGCGAGGGATTCCATTTCTGTTGTGAATGCTCGCGCGTTGAGCGTCATGGGCTTTGCATCGCGCACCGGATCGCCAAGTTCTGTCATGTTCTCTGGTTCTCGTGTGGCGTTTGTCCCCTCCCATCTTCGATAACGATTTCAGACTCGTGCGCCTCCAGGCCGATAACCCGGCGGTAGGCATTGACTGCATCAAGAGCGAAGGTCATCGCTGCGCAGTCCTCCCCGTCACGATGCGCCGCCTTCGCCTCTGCCATGCTGAGGTCGGCAAAATCCACCAACGTGTCGAAGTCGTCGTCAGTCAGGGTATCGATGTTTTTGGCCATCGCTTCCTCGCCGAGTCTCGCGATTTCCATCGTGGCAGCGGCGTCGATGTCGATATAGTTGGTGTCGGTCATGGGTCCCCGCTCTCCATTTTCGGTAACGATTTGAGATTCGTGCGCCTCGAGGCCGATAAACCGACGGTAGGCATTGACTGCATCAAGCGCCAAGGCCATCGCTAGGCAGTCCTCCTCGTGAAGATGCGCCGCCTTCGCCATTGCCATGCTGAAGTCGGCAAACTCCGCCAACGCACCGAAGTCGTTGGCCATCGCCTCGTTGCCAAGTCGCACGATTTCCATCGTGTTAGCAGAGTCGGTATGATTGGTGTCGGTCATGGTTGATCCTTTCTGTTTTCGCGATTGTGTTTTGTTGAAGTCTGCATGGGCACGCGCGCCCATCATCCCCGCAGGCCCATGCTGTGCGAGTAATGCAGCGCGCCGCCGCGTTCAGCGGGTTGCGGTGGCAACGATGGCGGGAAGTTCCTGCAAAGCCCACAGTCCGCTGGCGGCGGCGAGGCATGTGACCCCGGGGGAATGCAGCGCCCGTCGCTCAAGCAAACCTTGAGCGGCGCAACCGAACATCTCGGCCCACCATCGACGCGAGACGTCAGCGCCCAGAGAGGGTGACTCCAGGCGCCGATCGTCCCCGATTGGTTGCGAGTGGGTCAGTCGTTGTTGTTTGGTTGGTAGTCCTGACTGGCGCCGGCCACGTCACCTCCGTGCACCGCGCGCTTCTTCTTGGTATGCAGGGCTTTTTGCGCCGATGGTCCCAGGCACCACATCAAGAAATCGATTCCCTTGTTGGTAATGAGGACCTGCCGTCCAAAAGTCAGACCGCAGAGCGTCGTAACCAAACCACACGAAAACGCTATCCCCAAAGCAGTCGAGAGAGCGCGTGCCCGGTCGCTGCTCATCATGAGACGGTCGGTCCACGCGGCCATCAGCACGTTGTGCACCGCCTTGGTATGGTCGAAGCCATTTCTCTCTCGCTTGACCAGCCCGTCCACCTTGAACCGCTTCTTGATCCTCTTCAGTACCGCTGTTTTTTTCGGCGCCTTCTTCGCGTCGCTAGGCGCCGTCGGCCGCTTCTTGGCTGGCTTCTCCGCCGACTTGATCAAGGCTTGGTTCAGTTCGCGAGCCCTGCGTAGCGCCGCCTTGCGTGGTCGGGGTCGAGGCGCGACACGCGCGCCCCGTCCCGTTGCTTTCTTCTCACCCATCAGCGTCGTTCCGAAATCTTCTCAGACAGCGGCCCGCGGAGCGCCCGAGCAATCGCCGTCAAATCGTCGGCGTGTTGATCGAAGCAGGCGAGGCTCCGGGCTGAGTTCAACGGTCGGCTTGGTATTGGTCGTCATGTCTCTTAGGTCCTTGTTTGGTCATGAGTAGTCCCTCCGCCGGCCCCTCACGGGGCGCGGCTTCGGGCCTTTGGTTGTTTGTTTGGTCAGCAGGTCGTTACGCAGCCGCAGCCTCAAGTCCGCGCAGCAGCGCCTCGTTAAGTTCGGTCAGTGTCTCGATGTGCGGGATAAAGTCCCGTGGCTTGCGGTCCCACTTATGGGACTCTGCCAGCCGGTCGATGTGGATGCGGGCGAGCTT
>JASHRR010000978.1 GCA_030037185.1 Xanthobacteraceae bacterium
CGAACGCGAAGCTCCGCGGCGCCCACACCGCCGCTCGAGAACGCACACGCCAGACGCCTGCGCATGACTGATTATGCGCGGTACGCGTTACTGTGGATGAAAAACGCGCAAGCCCCCGATGCGTCAGTTAACGAGTTAAGCCGTCACCGCAAGTACGAAGATTTTTGCACATATTGCCTCCTTGTTGACGCGGCAGCAGGCTCGGTAAAGTCCGCCCAGCACAAGTCGGCCGGCTGGAGTAGACAGCCGTCATCGACGTTCCAACGTGATTAATTCGTGAAAAACGAGGTGGTCTGCAGGTCTGCTGACCCGGCCTCGCATGGAGGGCGAACCTTGCAGTTCGGGAGTGAAGGGTTTCTTTCTCAACTAACCAAAAGCAGGCGCTGCCGGCAACGGCGGGCAAACGAGCGGCCAAACTCCTTGCCCTGCTTTGCAAAGACGGTGGAGAACGACGAATGAACGTGCCGCCTCTCGGCGGCCGCCTTTCGCATGACTTCGGCGGCGCTCTCGGCCTTGCGGTGATTGTTCAGGCGGGCGAGGAGGCTACGCCCGCGGGATAAAACATCGATCTTCCGCGGCGAAAGCGTGTCGCCCGGCGGCCGTGATCCGCAGCTTGCCGACATCGACCACTCTGTGTCCGGCCCGGACCCTCTCGCGCGTCAGGGTGGCAAATCCACGCTTGACCAGCCCCGCGATCATGCCGAGGCAAAATCCGTGTGCCATCAGCCACGCTTGCGAGACCCCATCGAGGCCCGCGCTTGTCAGCATAGCCAACGCGCGCCGTTGCTCGGCAGTCAGGCTCAGCGCCCCTGGTGGCCTCTCCTTCCGTGCCATCGCGTTCTCGTCAGACAATTTCGATCATCCGGCCGGCCGCTAGGGCTGGCCTAAAATTTTCCCGGCACGAGCGTGCCGTCTGTGATTTGCACACCAAATTCAAGCGGTTGCAGACTACGTTGCGACCGTAATCGACTTGTGGAGAGCAGCGTGATAAATTCGTGAAAAGCGGCTGATCTGCGCTGCGGGGGCAACGCGGGAACGGCATGGAGCGCCTATACCTCCGACTTTTCGGAACCTTCCAATTCGAGAACGAAGGCGGACGACTTTTTTTCTTGCCGACCAAGAAGACAAAGGCGCTGCTCGCCTATCTCGCCTATTACGCCGGACAACCCCACGAACGGGCCAAGCTCGCCGCGCTCCTTTGGGAAGACAGCGCAGAGACACAGGCGAAGGAAAGCTTGCGGCAGTCTCTCAGTCTCCTGCGCAAGGCTTTGTCGCCTCACCATGCGCACACCCTGGTGACGCGCGGCGACACGGTCGAACTCAAATCCGGAACTCTTTTGGTTGACGCGGTTGAGTTCGAGCGTCTCGTTGCCAGCACTGAAACGACGAGTCTCGGTCAGGCTATTCAGCTCTACCAAGGCAAGTTTCTGGAAGGCTTTGATCTACGCGCATCCGAGTTCGAAGGTTGGTTGTCGTCGGTTCGCCAGCAGTTGAACGAAAAGGCTACCGGCGCACTGAACAAATTGCTCTCTCACGATGTTGAGGCCGGCAACGTCGAGCGAGGCATCACCATTGCCACGCGGCTGTTGTCCCTCGATTCGCTTCAGGAAAGCGCGCATCGATGCTTGATGGAGCTCTACTGCAAACAGGGCCGGTACGCCGCTGCGCTTGCCCAATATCGATTCTGCAGCGACGTGCTATCGAAAGAACTCGGGGTCGAGCCAGAGGCCGCAACCAAGGCCCTGTATCGCGAAATTCGCGAGCAGAGAAATAGACCGCACGGCACGGGGACAGGCGCTGCGCAACGGCAGCTGCACGATCAGAGGCGCACCGTCAGGCCGGTCTACCCCGAGGCGTTTGAAAGACGACAGATCACAATCCTCGTCTGTGACTTGTTCGGATTGGATGCGCTGGCGGCACAGTTCGACCCGGAAGAGCTGCGACCGGTCCTCGCCGCCTTCAGGCAGGCTTGCGGCGAGATCGTCTCCAGCTTCGGCGGCCTGATCCGGGAGTTCTCGGGCAGCGGCATGACGGTCTGCTTCGGCTATCCGCACGCCGATGAGCACGGCGCCGAACAGGCGGTTCGCACGGCTCTCGCCCTTGCCGGCGCGATTCCTCGCTTGGACATTGACCGGGTGCGGCAAATCCGTGCCCGGGTAGGGATTGCAACCAGTAGTGTGGTGATCGGCGGCCTGGCCGACGACGAATCCTTGCAAGCGTGGGTGGGCGAGGCCCCCAAGCTCGCGACGTCACTGCAATCCGTCGCCGCGCCCGGCACTGTGGTAATCGCTGAGGGGACTCGCGAACTCGTGGGTGACCTGTTCGAGTATGAACTCACGGGAGCGCCACTGTTGGGTTCATTGGGTCTGGCGCCGGCATGGCGCGTAATTGGGGAACGCAACGGTGCAAGCCGTTTCGACGCGCTCCGCGGTTCAGGAACAACGACCTTCGTAGGTCGCGAGCACGAACTGGAACAGTTGCTGGATCGCTGGCAGAGCGCAAAGGCGTCCACGGGTCGCATCGAACTGATCGGGGGCGACGCTGGCATCGGCAAGTCGCGCCTTGCCCGCGCCTTTCAAGAGCGAATCGCTCATGAGCCGCACCTATGGCTGCCTTATCAATGCTCGCCGTTTCGTACAAACAGCCCGCTCTACCCCGTCGTCCGGCATATCGAACGTGCCGCCGGCTTTGCTTCAAATGACCGGCCCGATCAGAAACTTGCCAAACTGGAGGCTATGCTGGCCGCTGTGGCCTTAGATGTGTCGGAGACTGTCCCTCTGGTCGCGGCACTTTTATCGATCGCCCTGCCGCAACGTTATCCACCGCTTCGGCTGAGCCCGGCGCAGCAACGCCGCAAAACGTTGGCAGCGTTACTCACATACGTTGAACGTCTTGGTCGGCGCCATCCGTTGGTGATGATGTTTGAAGACGCGCATTGGGCTGATGCGAGCACGCTCGAATTTTTCGATCTTCTTGTTGAGCGCATTCGTAAATTGCCGATCCTCGTATTGGTCACGCATAGGCCAGGTTTTGAGGCGCCCTGGAGCTGCCTAGAACACGTCGGCGTCTTATCTCTCGCCGGCCTGGGTGACCGAGATATTCGTTCAATTATCGACCAGATGGCCGACGATCGTCCGCTGCCCCGAGAGGTCATTACCCAAATCGTTCGCAAGACGGATGGCATCCCGCTGTTCGCCGAGCAACTGACAAAGTCCGTTCTGGAGTCGGAGGCTCTCGCAGCCGGCGCTGGGATCGATCGAGCAGTCGTTTCATTGCCGCCGGTTGCAATTCCGGCGACCTTACGGGACTCGCTGATGGCGCGGCTCGATCGCCTGGCGTCAGCCAAGGAGATTGCTCAGACAGGGGCTGTGATCGGCCGCGAATTTTCACACAGGCTGCTCGAGACCGTTGCCCAGGCGCCAAGCCAGCCACTTGAAGACAGCCTCATGAAATTAATAGAATCGGGCCTCCTTGATGTGCGCGGCTCGTCCTCCGAGAGAAGCTACGTTTTCAAACATGCGCTTATTTGGGATGCAGCTTACGAGACGTTACCGAAGAAAAAACGACAAAATTTGCATGCCGCAGTCGCGCGAGCGCTATTGTACAAGTTTCCGGATGTGCCGGAAAGTCAACCCGAAGTCCTCGCTTATCATTATGCGGAAGCTAATTTGACGGTTGAGGCTTTGGACTTCTGGCTAAAGGCCGCAAGCAATGCAGCCAAGCGCTCTGCAAACAAGGAGGCAATTGCGCATCTGGAAAAGGGACTTGCCGTTCTCAAAGCCTCATCGATTCCTTCTCATGAACGAACGCGCTGGGAGCTTTCGTTGTTGGCAGCCGTCGGTCCGTCAGTGATGGCAATCCACGGATATGGAGCCACGGAAAGTCAAAACGTCTTCCAAAGGGCCTACGACCTGATGGATGAGACGACGCTTCCCCCGGAGCGACTTCGCATTCTGGTGGGTCTATGGAACGTTCGCTTTAATCGCGTAGAGCTTGCGGCTGCGCTACCGCTGGCGCAACAGTGTCTCGAGCTTGCTCAAAAGACAGGATTTGGCGTCGATTTGGCAAATTGCCTCATGGGCCAGACACTGTCGTCAATGGGCGAGTTCATCGCCGCGGAACACCACTTCCAGACAGTCATCGACAGGTTCCGCGCCGGGACGCGGGATGTTGGAGGTCTGTTTTCCGTTGACGAGCCTGTTTTGGCGCTGTCCTACATGGTTCGGATTCTTTGGGCGCTCGGGTACCCGGAGCGATCGGCGGCCGCGGCGCAGGAGGCGATCGCGCTGGCGCGGAACGGTTCGAACGCGGTGACGGTTGCGGTGGCCCTCAACGCCCGCATGTACGTGGCGCTGCATGGAGCGCCGCTGCAAGAAGCCGTTGCCCATGCCACCGAAGCTATTGCGTACTGCAAAGAACACGGGCTGGCACTTTTCGAGCATTGGCTCAGCTTTGCTCATGGCGCGCTCTTGGCCCGGCAGGGGGACAGCGCCATGGGGATCGAGATAATGCAGGCCGCAATTTCGGCCGCGGAGGCCATGCAAAGTCAGCAATTTCGTCCGTTTCAGCTTACTTGCATAGGCGCGGCCTACGCTGCGCTGGGGGATTGCGATCGGGCACTGGCGACCCTTGACGACGCGATGTCCGCGGCGGAAGCTGGCGGCGAGAAGCAGTCGCTGGCGGCCGTACATCGCCTTCGCGGGGAAATTCTCTTCAGCCTCGGACGAGGCGATGAAGCGCGCGATGCGCTCGGCTGCGCTTTAGAGATTGCGCGCGGTCAGCAGGCCCGGCTTGAAGAACTGCGCGCGGCGATCGCACTCGTGCGGCAAGCGCCGGATTCCAACAGGGGGGATGCCCTCCAAGCCCTCATGAACGTGTATTGCAAATTCGAAGAAGGGCAC
>JASHRR010000979.1 GCA_030037185.1 Xanthobacteraceae bacterium
GGGCTTCCCAGTTCACACATTCGCTACGGCCTGCCAGTTTGCTCGCCCCCCTGTACGGATCCGACCAGTTTTCTGGCCGTCGGGGACTTTTACGTCCTGGCTTCCGGCGTGTCGGTCACCGTTCCCGCCGCTGGATATGACTACAACAGTGACTGGACTCCTCTGTTGGCGGGACTTTCACCCGCAGGAATGACAGCTAGCCATCGCTGCACGATCCCTTTGGTTCCAAAGGGAGCCGTCAATAGCAAGCTAAAGTTGATGTCCCTATGTTGTCAATTAGCCAGGATATTAAGCAGGTAATTCAAAACATCGGTTTCGTAGCGTTGGCTGAGCGGCCGCATACGCATAGTGGCAAACTATCGCACTTTCCAAAACAGTCATACTGATGATGGGTATATGATGTGCCAACTCGGTTATTCTATACGCACTCCAGATATGCGAGGCTTAGTAGCTTATTTGACATGGTAAGATAGACTACTATACTATTGAGTTTTGCAGGGAGGGCAACACTTGCTAGTGCCCGGCGACAGCTCGCTGGCGTGAGCGGGAGAGCCCGAGAACCCGCCATCTAATCTGAGCGTGCACGAAAGAGTCCGGGGCTCCCGAGTTTCACGGGCAGCCATAATTGAATGTCCCGCGTCCGTCCAACTGGATCATTTTTCAAGATTATGAGCTGCCCGAAGCTCCTGGACGCTCTGAGCAGCGCGTTCCAGTCTGGCGGCCGAGGCTCCCAATCGAAAAGAGAGTTGTCGGTTTGCCACATGCGAGTAGCCAGGCTGCTCCAAGTTTTGCGGCTGCAAACCGATGCGCCAAGAACAACCGCCACTTCCGCGAAAAACAGACTGAGTTCTGAAGAAGAATCTTAAGCTGTCCCTCAGCAGGGCCAGTGGCCGAACACTTACGCATCGCCCCACCTTCCTATGGGAGGGGTTATTTATGATCTACGGGCAAGCCAAGCCCGGTTTCGTTCGAGCCGCTCTGCCTCTGGAATGATCGGGCAATTCGCGCAAAATTGCCGGTTGCTGTTCTTGAAATGAAGGCAGCAGGCGCGCATCTTTTGGAATGTCCGGCTTACCCCATCGATGCTCACCTCGTAGAGATGAGGTGCGGCGCGTTCGATTTCCGGGTGCAAGCTGAACATGGCGCGGGCCGTGCGGACACCGTGAGCCTCGTCGCCGAGTTGACGCCCTATGCTCGCAAACTGCGAGGCCCAGGACGAAGTTGCCATGGCCCAAAGTGCATGTCGGGAAAAGCCGGACCAGACATGTTGTGCGACAATCACAGGCTCGCTAAAGGCAATTAGGCTTTCGAGCAACTGCTTGAGCAACAGCTCATTGGGCGAGCTTTCCAGCCAATCGGGACTGCCGGCGAGCACATCGTCAGATTGTCCGACAAATGCCGCGTCGCGGATACACAACCACCGCAACAAGGTTCGGGGCGAGAAGCAAACCGCGTAACTCCGCACAACCGGGACCCGCGAGCGCACAAGATAACTGGCTATCGCGAATCCTCCACCCCAGCCAAGGCGTAGCATCAGTGCTGCCGACGCGGCCCTGCGGTTGAATTTGAAACCGACCGAACCGAGGCGTTGCATCAGGGAGGCAAGAGGATCGGCCTGCGGCCTGCACAGCTCTTCACCAGACAGCCATGTGCCTTCGATATCTATTCGCTCGGGGCACGCCTGAACAACCAGCTCGTAGCGTCTGACAGTCTGGAGAATGTCAGCAAGCACTGGACGCTCAAGAGAGCAGGCATATACTGAAAAAACCTGGTCAAGTGGGTCCATAGAGGAGCTGGATCTGTGGTTACTGGAGGACGTAAGGAGCTGTGCCGAAAAGTAACGCCAGAGTGTGCCTGATAGCCTGCGCTAAAGCTCTTGGCAATGGAAAGCACATTTGATTGCAGGAGGCGACGTAGCCTCCAAGCCATCGAAGCAGCCTCTGTCCGTCGATATGGTATCGGGATCAGCTGAAATGATCCTGCCGCATGTTTTCGCACGACTGACGGTGCCGTTAGCGTTTATTGGCCTCTATCTGAAACGCATTCGAGCCGGAAGCGAGTTCGCCGTAAAGCAGGTTTGGCTGAAGAGTTGCCGAGGAACGATTGTCAATCGGAATTGGTAATATCATCGGTGATCGCGCAGCGAAGATACCAGCCTCCTGGTCGGGGGTCTGTTTGGGTAATATACGTGGGTACAGTACCATCAAAACATGAATAGCCGACATAAATAGAGGTGCGCCGGCTCGTGTTCTATGTTTTCCTAAACGTGCTGACCACCGGAATTCCGGAGAAGGAATAAAGTGATGGAGGAACAGGGGGAACGCTGGTGTACCTAAGCTCGTCACGTGTGGAACGCCTGCGACCAACCAAGTTGCGACCTTAGCGCCGACAGTTTAACCTCTTGGCATTTAACGCACCGGAAGCTTGCAGATGACAAAAATTGGGAAGGGTCTGTGGCGAGCACTGGTCATCACTCACCGGTACCTCGGTGTTGTGCTTGGGCTGCTAATGGCGGTCTGGTTCGTTTCAGGTGTTGTCATGATGTATGTGGGCTTTCCACAGCCGGCGGGCAGCGAGCGGCTGCGCGGCTTGCCGCGGATCGCGTGGGCCGATTGCTGCCGGGTTGACGAAGCTGCCGTGCCGGATGGTCAACCGGTCGGCCGCGCGGAGATCGAGATGCTATTGGGCACTCCCGTCCTACGCCTGCCGCGTGTGTTGGTACCCGTTCAAACGATCGACCTGACGGAGGGTAAGGACAGGCGCCTCGACATTGACGATGCCCAAGAAGTTGCGATCGCAGCCTCACCTCGCGTCAGGGGGCAGATTGCACCGCTTGTCGCGGCCGAAGAGATTGATGAGGACCAGTGGACATTGAATCGATATCGGCAAGAGCAGCCAATTTTCCGTTTCTCGTTCGGCGATCCCGAGCGTTCGGTCCTGTACGTATCTGGCGCTTCGGGCCGTGTCGCGCTGCGCACCACAGCCGGTCAACGCTTCTGGAACTGGTTGGGAGCCATTCCCCATTGGCTCTATTTCGAATCCCTGCGGACCGACGGACTGTTGTGGAGCCGCACGGTGATCTGGACCTCGATCCTGGGCAGTTTCCTAACCATCATTGGGCTCTACCTCGGCATCGCACAATTCAGGCGCGGCGGGGATCAGCGATTCTCGCCTTATCGAGGGCTATTCTACTGGCATCACCTTGCTGGGCTCGTATTTGGTGTCGTCGCTCTCGCTTTCGTGGCTAGCGGATTAGTGTCAATGAATCCCTGGGGCTTCCTCGACAGTCGGGGCGGCAATGACCGGGCGCGGCTCGAAGGGCCTCCACCGCGTTGGGTGGACGTGAAGGCCTCAATCCTCGCACTAAGGGCACGGGCAATAATGGCGGTTAATCTGTCCCTGGCGCCCTATGCTGGCGAGATCTTTTGGTTAGCTAACGGTGAAGACGGCGTAATCACTCGGCTCGACTCAGTAGGCAATACGGCGCCGATCAGCGCTCGCGAGCTTGCCGAGGCTGGCGCGCGCCTTGTGGGTGGTGCCGGGATCGCGACGCAGGGCCTGATCGAGAAGGGGGACGCGTATTACACTGACGATCGACTACCCGCTCGGCTGCCCGTCTATCGCGTGATTGTGAATGACCCAGAAAGCACGCGCTACTACATTGACTCGACCTCGGGTGCGCTATTGCAACGCGTAGATTCCAACCGTCGGTGGCACCGCTGGTTGTTTGGAGCGATCCATCGCCTTGATTTCGCTCCTTGGATCCGGGTGCGGCCCGCATGGGACATCATTCTGATTGCCCTGATGCTCGGTGGCTTTGCGGTGAGTGCGACCGGTGTCTATCTCGCGCTGCGGCGCGTTCGCTATGACCTCACAACGTTGTTTCGACTCGTTGCGAGGCCGCGAGCGGCGCGAACTATTCGTTGGTTTTGACAAAAAGATGCATCAAGTCGGGAACCGCAATCGATCCGCGGCACGAAGCTAAGGTAGACTATAGTGACTCGGAGTGACTCGCCGTATTTGGACGACCATATAAGGCGTTGCTGGGTCCAGTTGCACAAGCTCTGATGGTGACTTATGGTCCGACCGTGTTCATCTCATAGAAAGTTTCGACTCGCGGCTGCAATCAAGGCGCCCCGTTTGAAGGCCCTCGGGCTAAACCCTTCAATCTCCGGCCGATATAAGAACCTTGTCGACGGGGGAGGAAGCGGTGCACTGTAGCGTGATTGTCCAGCCCGGTAGGCCATTAGGCGTATTCCGTAGTGAGCCGAAGTAGGCGGACCGCCCCGAGGATTGCTCTACCAGCTCACAGACCTTGGGGCCACGGGGTCATGATTCCGGGCTAATGGAGGCTTTAGAAATCGACCTGCCGAAGTCTGGTCAAAACTCTGGCCCAGCCAAGTCGCAGTGATCTGGCGAATAAAATATATGAAATTCGCAAAATGTCTATTTTTGCAAGCTGTGTAATTACTAACTCCACTCACGCGCATCTGATACGCCATAGCCATACCAGGTACGGTATATATTGCTTTAGATTTGTTGACAGTTCATTGGATGTGCATTTGACACGATCAGTTACATATGCTTTAAAACAATGGACGGTGAGTTCCCCTCCGTCACACTCCTATGTACCTTAAGAAATTCCAACTTGGACACTTCCAGCGTTAAGCCCTGGAAGTGTCATTTTGTTTTATGCGCATGAGAGATACTCCTATACGACGCATCGTCGATCGATAGCGAGGTCCGATATATTATTGAGGGGGATTGCGCGTGCCAGGTGGAAGCGGTCACGGCCCAGCTCCATAAACTTGGACAGCGAGAGGGCCTGCACCACCCTGTCAACTGATCTGCAATTGAGGTGCGGTGAAAGAAAAAACTCGGGATCCCCGCCCGGGCACAATACCCCGAATAACTTGACCGACGGCGATCGGTGGGCCGTAGTAAGGTGCTGGCCAAAGCTTTTGCGGAGAGGCGAGGGTGCAGCATCACCAACGGCCTCGGGCTGGCGTCTGCAGGCGTCTACCGTAGTGGCCCGGTGGGCGAGGCCGCTGGGCTGGCTTTCCACGGACTATCGCCAGTGGAAGTCACGGCCGGATTCCAAAGCGACGATCCGGTGAAGCACCTGCTGTCCTAGCGAAGCCACGCTCGTTGAGTTTCCCACCCTGTTGTATTGTCTCGAGGCCGGCCGCGGTCACTGATGCGTTATTTCGCGGCGGGCCGCTCGGAGCGGGCAAAAGCGACACATACGGTTCTGCGTGTCCCACGCATAAGCCCTCAGGCAATACGTTTTTGCGAACTATTCTTCGCGATGGTATCAAAAGAGTCAGAGCCTCCGAGCGGAGTGGAAAGAACGTCGTGTGGTGAGCTGCGGTACCGTTGGGGAGATCTTGACCATGTCGCGCTTGTACCTATTCCTTTTCGCTGGCGTGCTGGCGTGCCTCGTGAGCTCGACGGGTATGCCGCGGCATCGGCACGCATCGCTGAGCTTGCCCGGTAAGTTTGAGTTTGCGAACGCGGAGCAGCCCGAGATAGACGCGGGTCGCGCTGCAGCGTGAAGCCCAGCATCAGGACAATCAGAATAATGTCCCAGACTGGCCGTACCAACCCGCAAGGCGCCGAGGTGAGAGTGAGGATTCCAAAT
>JASHRR010000001.1 GCA_030037185.1 Xanthobacteraceae bacterium
TAGACGCTTCGTCGGCAGCTGCGTTGCCGATGCGCGAAGTCGGGGGATCGACCCTGGCCAGTCGGGCTGACAGCGGGCTGACGACCTGATCGCGGCGGACCCTCGGCGGTGATGAGCGCTGCACGCTCACCGCGGTCTCTGGTAATCTATCGAAGGAGGCCACAAATGATCGAGCATCGTCTTAGCGCGCGACGGTAGATTGCTCGCCAGCAGTCAGAGCAGAATTACGGAGACGCTAGACGCACCAGTTGCGGCGGGCGGGCTCGAGGTGTGACGCCGTGCGCAAAACAAGACCTCTCCTGCCTAAGAAATCTCCAAGAATCGAACTGACAGAAGCTAAGTTGGAAGCCGCCTAATACCTGGGCATTGGAGAGATTATGACTCAATCGGGAGGTCCAATTAGCGTTGCTCCAGGCGCTGCCCAAATTCGCGCCAAAATAAAAGCCGGTCCAATTCACGGCTTGCGGGGTGTCGGCGGCCCGGTTCGTGGGGCAAATCGCTCTCGTTGGCTTGTTTGCCGGTAAGAAGTAACTTGATGATCTGCTTCGCCTAATCCCGCTACTTACGGAGCAAGCGAATGGACCGGCCGCTTTTCAGCGGTGGCGCTCGAGCAGACGTTTATTGACGAGGTTCGTGCTCCGCTTTGGCACTTCGAGGATCTTATTGGGTTTTCGAATCGCTATCGACGGACCCAAACCAACTCTGAATGCGGCTGCCGCCCAGTGCAATCGGTCTCGCCCTCCACGAGCTTGCGACCAACGCCGCCGGGTCGAGGGGGCTGGCAACTCGATGGCGAAACACTGTCGATGAGCTGGATGGAGCGCGACGGACCGCCCGTGCGACCGCGAGCGTCGGCGATTCAGCGATATGGTCATCCGACTCGATGGCGAAGCGCACCGTCGACGGCGACGTTCAACTTGACTACGCTTCCTCGCGTCCGGAATGGCACTTGAGGCGTGCGGCAGCAAATGTGCTGGAACCAGCAACAGAGTCACAAATTCACTCCGGCGTGACTGCCATCACCGACATTGGTTTCGGGAGCGGGGCATTCCCCGCCGGCAGCTCAGCCCCCGGATAGCTGCCGTGGGCGGTCGCCCCCGAGTCGGCCAAAAGCACAAGTGGCTGGCCCAATCGGTAAACCTAAATTATTGTCGCTCCACTTTGCGCGCCAGCTAGCTGCGGGCCGGCGGCTTCTGGCTGCTACTCGTCAATCCTTTGATTGACGATCGCCATGACATCCACCGACAGCTGCCGCACGCGCAAGAAGCCGCCGCAACGCGGCCGATACTCCACTTCGGCGATCTCCTTGCCGGCCATGGCTCCGCAACTCGCGCAGGCGGCCTGACGCACCAGCAACTGGCCGGCGGCCAGCTGGGTCGCTGCCGGCAGAGCCGCTGGCGGAGCGGCAGGCGAAGAATCGCGTGATGGCGCTGCGGATAATCCAGAACCAGTCCACAATGGTGGCGAGCACGATAAGGAGCACGATGAACAACAGAAAGGCCGCGAGAAGGTATGCTGGGTCAGTGATCATGTGGCGATCCGCCGACGACGGGCCGTTGCGTCTCCCCCTTCCTCGAAACGTTGCAAATCTCGCACCAATTGATCATTGATCCCCGCCGGCTTCCAGCGCTAGCCGCCGGCTCGCCGCCGCCATGGCCAGCCTTAGCCTCGAAGGCCCTCGGACATCGGCGACACAGAAATTCAATGCGTTGAGCGGACATTGGGCATTGCCCGCGCACCGCTCGATCGTTGGTTGCGATCGGTTCAATAGCTGCCTCCGGGAGGGCGTCGGCCGATTTCGAACGCTGCCTTGCGGGGGGGCTGGCTGGACAATCACAACTGAGACCAAATAATGAAACCTCGCTATGCAGTCGAACACTCGAGTTGCCTAGTTATGAGTTCACAAACAAACTAGGGGCTAATTCAGTTTGGACGGGATCTGCTCAAAGCAGGGACTGGCCAAAAATTCTCGCACCGGGACCGATCAAAGGAGACGGTAGTAAAATATTGAATATTGCAAATCGAAGTTTACGAAAATCTCAATTATACAAATAAGCAATAATATATATGATTTATTAAAAATAAATTACCAAATATCAGATACTAAAATCTGGAATAGTGAATTGTTGTCAGACAACATAATATCAAACAGACTCACGCTCCAAATTCATCCCGGAGTTGCCATCCGAGGGATGCCTCCCGCTGCTCCTTTTAATGCCCAACAATGAATGGATTCCGAACATGCTTCCGCCAAAGGACCAAGGGATTCAATCGGGCACGGGATGCTTTGAGGGAGATGGCCGATGCGTCCTTTGCTGTTGATTGGCGCTTTGTTATTGAGTGCCTGCGCATCCAAGCCTACGGGCAATGAATTCGGTGGCGTGGTGATGAATGGCGGGAGCCATGCCGACGTGGCCTTCCGACAGGCTCAAGAGCATTGCCAGCAATACGGGAAATCAGCGAAGCTTACGAATCTCACGGTCCGCGACAACAGCGGTGATCCCGTACTGTTTGAGTGTCTGTGATAAAAGGCGCGAGGAGCAATCTAGAAAATCTTCCGATTTGATCTGTCAGTGCCACCACGGCTCTTGATTCTCGTTTCCGCTTTCGGCCTCGGCAATCGGGGCTCGTGCAGGCGCAGCGACTTCGTGATCACCTCCGGTGCCTTATCCTTGAGCACCTTCAATCGCTCCATCGAGGCCCCGGTAGCTCTAGCTGTACCATCACCGTTGCCCGCACTTCGAAAAATAGTGGACCGATGACCGAGCCCAAGTGAAGACCGATAGCGACCAGCCCATTCACAAGGCGCTGAAATCTCCAGAAGATGTCCCCGAGCGACGCCAATATGGCGGGCCATGACGGGGATATACGATCGTTGATGGCGTGCATTTGGCGCCACTAGTCCGGTTTGCGGAGCGCGGCTTCCAGCAAGCGAGCAGGATTACGCTCACCAAGTTTTGCTGCGGCAATGATTCGGGTGGCAATGCGCTCCCGCACCACTTCAGGCTCGCCAGTACCTTCAAGCTCTTTCAGAGCGGTTTCGAGAGCTTCGCTCATCGCCGCAATTGCCTCAGGGTCGAATGCTCCAGGTTCCGCAAATGGACGAATCGCCATGGCCCCCGCCCTTACCCCGGTAGAGCGCAAGCGACAAACATTGCCTAAAAATTGGTCCGGTGCAACAAAAACGTTGAGCTTGTGCGTACGCATGGTTGCGCGCTGGTGTATCCGGCGTGAATGTCATATCGGGGAAGAGCCGGCGGCTGCGGCCAATCTGATTTGAGCCGGCGCCGCCTCTGCTCCTATTTTGCCGCAGAAAGACCTCCGCACTGCCATTCGGGCAAAAGGATGGAGACATCTCTATCCCGCCACGCGAGCCATATCGGTCGCTCTTAACGTAGGTGCCGGTGTTCGACATAGCTTTCACCGGATCAGTCTGGATGGAGCGCCTTCGGCAATGGTCGGGTCAATATTCGCGCCGCGTTTGTCCTGGGCTGCAACCCGCGCGGACCCCTGCGGTCGCGCGGGTCCGTCAAAATATGCCGCCGCGAGCTAAAAGTCGCAAAGCACTTCAGCCGAGAGTTCCGCATCCGAAGTTCTAAGTTCGCGGGAGGTCGGCGCTATGGCGGCAGGCGGAAACCACCAGCTCCCCCGGCGCTGCGATTGGGCGTAGACCTGCTGGCGCAGGACCAATAAAATTGCTTCGGCCTTGCCGCTCCTCATCGCGACACCAATCACAAGGCATTTTGGTTGAGGCTGGCCCGGAGCGCTGGAGGGCAGCGCAGCAACTGCAAGCTCTTGGCTGCGATTTCCGTCGCCAGTGAAAAGCATAGCGCCGGCCAAGCCAAGCAGCCCAACCGCTCCAAACAAGGCTTCTGTAACGGGCCGGGGGTTGTCAAGTCCTCACGTGCCGCAAGGACTCCTTTCCGCCAGGGTGGCCGAGGGTCGTTAACTCCTCACGTGCAGCGAACTCCTTCAGCCGGGGTCGTGCTTCTGTAACGGGCCGGGGGTTGTCAAGTCCTCACTTGCCGCAAGGACTCCTTTCCGCCAGGGTGGCCGAGGGTCGTTAACTCCTCACGTGCAGCGAACTCCTTCAGCC
>JASHRR010000980.1 GCA_030037185.1 Xanthobacteraceae bacterium
GAAGGAAGCTCCATCCAGACCGCTTCAAAGCGGTTGGATGGAGAGGACGTCACAATTTTCATCGCATCGATTTCTGAGCGGCGCCACCTCCTATCTCAGCGCCACGCGCGCGCTCCCTGCCTTTAGGCATGGCGCCGCCGGAGCCAGCACAGATGTCCGGCGCGCCCGCCTAGGCATCGGCGAGCCGAGACATCCAGCCGTAAAGTCATCCGGGCTCGACCAATCGTTAAGCCAACGTCGTCGAACAGCAGCCAGCGAGCGGCCCAGCATCAGACAGGCATCTCGGGCGGAGCAGAAACCGCCGCGGCAACCTTGAAACAACAAGCAGCGTTGCGGCCGCTCTGCGAGCCGGGCATGTCGGCGTATGTCAGGGCCTTACCAGCCAGCGCACCACGCTGAAATGGGCTGCAGCGAGCTGTTTCGGCAGCTCCAGATGGCCGTAATGCGTCATCGGCGGATCCCAATTGATCACCCGGATCTGCGCGTCGGGATTCTTCGCCCGGTACTCGTTGGCGACGAACACCTCGATGCTCTTCATGGGTTGTTCCGGATTCCAGTGATTGCGGTCGAAATGCGCCGTCGTCCAAACCATGCGCCGAAATCCGTCCATACGGGTGTAATTGGTGGCGAACAAATCCTTCGCGACATCCTCAAAAGGGATGCGCCAGGGATTACCCGTGCGCTTGAGCAGGGATTCGATTTCGTTTTCCACCGACCCCTTTTGGCCGAGATCGGCCCCATGCTCCAGGTTCTGGAGCTGCTGCTTGAAATTGGGACGTCGACGCGCCTCCGCCGCGAGCCAGCGCTCGGCGATTTGAAGGTGCGACATGCCGGGTTCGTAGAGCGGATTGAGAAAGCCGCTGTAGCCGTGCGAGTAGCTCGGCGGATCGCGGCGTTCGAGAACGTAGAGCGGTGTTCTGGCGCCGGTCGGCGAGGCACCGGCGCGATTGGGAATGTCCTTGCCGCGGACCTGGCGCAGCAACTCGAGGCGTGCGGGTCCGCCGCTACCCCACCCCAGATAGCGCCCCTTAAGGCGTGCGCTGAGTTCCGGATCTTCGTAAGCGAGCATCGACAGCTCGCCCGACGTCGAATGACCGACCAGAAGTATGTCGCCCGATGTGTGCTTCGTCACCAGCGCCTTCAGCCCCTGCATGATGAGGCGGTTGGTGAATACCGCATTGCGCACCTCGTATTCGTCCATCGAAAGGTCACGGTCGAGCAGATAGGCGGGCTGGCGTTTGGCGTCCGCGACCGGTTGTTCCCATCCGCCATATTTGAAGTTGCCCGGGATGGTGACGATCATGACGTTGAGCTTCTGCGCCAGATATTGCGTCCAGCCGGGGCGATTCTTGAGGTCGACGAAGAATTCGTAAAAATTGGCGGCGCCGCCATTCATGACGATGAACCACGGATAGTTTTTCGCCTCCGGATCGAGGCTCTCGAGGCGCAGGCCGGTGATATCCCAGTCGAGGTTGTAGCGGCGAAAGCGTTCGACGACCCAGTCGGCTTTGTAGCCCAACTGTTGGGGTTCAAGTTTTGCCACATCGCGCGGATCGAAGGCGCCGCCGGGAGCTTGCTCGGCAAGGCGGGTGATCGATCTCCCGGCGTCCGGCAAGTCAAAACCCGCACCCAGCGCCCGAAATTCGGGCTCCCCGAGAGACACATAGGCGGCCTTGGAATCGTCGAGCAGGGTCCAGATCTTCTGTTCGAGGCTTTGCGGTTGCGCCATGGTGCCACCGTTCGAAGCGATTGCCAGCAGGACGGCAAGCGCGGAGCCAAGATTTTTCCTCATGGTGGATGCCTCTTCAATACCTGACCAGACGATAGAAACCGGCGGCGGGGCCGGCGCGGCACGGTGTGCGCGCCTGTGAACCTGCCCGTCGGCGCAACGGCTGCCCGTCGGCCTTTCCGCACGGCCGACCATTCTCGCTTTCGTCGCCTCAGAAATCCGGCTTCTGTGCAGCCGGAACGGCAGCTTCTTGTCCTGGGAACCATTGGGTGTTTTCGGCGCAAACGGCTTCGGCCCAGTCGGCGAGGCCGCGCCCGTAAGTCATGGTCGCGGTCCATGGCGCCGTGAACACGCCTTCGTCCTCGACCGTGAATTGAAGCTGGAGATACTTGCCCCGATAATTCGAGTCCCTGATCCCCTGGGCGACAAAATTCTCCCTGGCGTCCCGTTCGAACCCCTCCTTCGCCGCGTCGTAATCAAGCAGCCGATAGCGTTCGACCACGTGCAGAGCCGCGGTGTGCGGCGTGCCAAACCAGTCGACCATGGCAAACGGCCCTATCTTGATCCCCACGGTGTCTATGATCAGCGTGTCGCCTTCATAATGGCCGACGGAATCGCCATACCAGGACGGCGTCAGTTGAGCGGGGTGAGGTTGGTTCAACCGCACTTGACGGACTTGATGATCGTAGTTGTAAAGGATGGTGATCTTGTCGGGCTGCTGCAGCAGCTGCGTTGCGCCACTCGAAAAAGCGAAAGGCACTCCTCCGGGCCAACACTGGTTGCGCGGGGTCGGATAGCCTATGCCTCTCAACGAGATTTCTCCGTGCTTTTTTACGACCTCCGCGGCCTCAGGCTTCAAGATCGGATTGGTGTAATCGCCGACAAGCTGGAGGAGGTCGCCAATGCCGTTGCGCCGCGACCGGTTGACCAGCGAAGTTGGCCCTGATGGCAAGGGCTCGAACCCGGGAATCGAATGCACCCAGATGCCGGAGAAATCCGGGACGAAGTTTTCCTTGCCGCTATTGGCTGGCCCGATGGTGGGCGCGACTGCTTGCCCAAAGGCCGGCATCGCAGCCGCTGCCGCCAGCAACACCAAAGGGAAATACCGCCGCTGGAAATTCATGTTCTCCTCCCTTGCGAGCTACTCGCGCAGCTTCATTTCTGGACGATGATTCAAACACGGGCTGGGTTGCAGGTGCCGATATCGCACCGCAAGACGGATGCAGGTGGTGTTGCAATCGCCCGCCGTGGGCATCAGCGCTGCCAATTTTACTCGACAGGACTTCGGCACATCCCATGGCAGCTCAAAAATTCAGCTTATACCGATTTCCGTTGTTTGTGGAGGGCGCCGCCGCTTGCGCAATTGGCGATCGACCCGCCGGGTGGCGGCCATAGCCGCCGGCGACCGACTGTCGGGCCAGACCCCGGCCGATGATCGCCGGTGTGCGCAGATTCCCGAGAGCTGTATTCACAGGATTTCGGGATCCGATCCGAACAAGCTCAACGAAATGAAGATTCAAAAAATTGCACCGGAATCCGATGCTCCATCTATTGATGAATGGCCTCGCTTCCAAATGACAAGCAACCGGTTTATGTCTGCAAATGGGCATTTTACTCTGCTGCTGCGGCCGCCCAGAGAGCAAATAATAGAGACTCCGAATGTGCCCACGGCTTGCGGCACTACGCCGTATTCGGGCCTACCGCCAGTCAAAGTGCTTTTAGGTATACCCTATGCGAGCTCAAACGAAGCCGAAGCAGGCGCAGCCAGCATTAACAATTGCTCTACCCGTTTGAACCCTTGCGTTATCGATGCGTTCAGTCGAAGGCGGTGACCGGTGGCAGCGTCAGCTTCGCGCAGGTGAGATCATAAACATCAGAAGTTCAGCCGGTGACGGAGCGGGAACCGCGGTTCACGACTTGGATATGTGTTGGGGTAAAAACCGCTCGAGCGGTGTTTGCGGCGGCGGGAAGCATCGAGCAGGTCGTCCCCCACATAAAGCGATCACTTCCTGTCGCTGGACCTCTAACACCAGTTGTCACTTTTGCGGTTGATTGAAATATCGAAGATCAGGAGGCCGCTGGCCTTTCTTTCGCAAAGTTGAAGGCCGGCGATAACCAGTTGGCTGGCCTTCCGGGCGGGTGCTTAGACACTGGTTCGATGGCGTGCTGACGGCGAGACGCGCCGGCGGCAAGCCCCTGATGGCAAAAACCGGTATCGAGGCCCGCCGGTCTATCAGCGCCGGTCCAGGAGATATTTCCCGCCGCGATGTCACATAGCGGGCGGCTGCATCGTCTTTATGTTGTGGAGGTCTCGAAATGGGCTTGGCGGCATAGGCCGGCATCGCGTTCAACGGGTTGATCGCGTTCCGCCATTGGCCGCCGGTCCCGTGCCCAGGATCATTCGCCCACATGTCACGGATCACCCTAAAGAAAGGGAACAGCTATGCTGAAATGGCTTTTACGGCGTCAAATTGCTGCTTTCGAGCGCAACTGGAGCTATGATGCGAGTTACCTCCGCGAAATTATAGATGTCGATCCGCGGGCGATGATGGCCTTCGGCAAGGTCCAAGGCTTGAGCCGATACCGCAAAGACGTCCCACGCGCCGCCTATTGCGCCGCCGGCCTTATGGCGGTGATGGCAGAAGACTGCGGTCCGTGTACCCAGCTCGGCATTGATATGGCGCAGCGCGAGGGGGTTGATCCCGTCATTCTGCGTGCGATTGTGGCGCGCGACTATGTGGCGATGCCTTATGAGGTCGCGCTAGCAGCCCGCTTCACTGAAGCGAGCTTGGGCCATGCTCCGGAAGCCGACGATTTGCGCGAAGAGGTTTTGCGCCGCTGGGGCAAGCGCGGCCTGATATCACTGGCCTTTGCCATGCTTTCGGCCCGCATGTATCCGACGTTGAAATATGCCCTTGGCCACGGCCAAGCCTGCGCACGGCTCGTAATTGGTGGCGAAACCAGGCCGGTGCCGCGCGGTCCTACCGGAGCGAACACGGTCAGTACGAAGACGGTTGCGGCATGACGACGACGGCAGGCCGGTCTCGCGTGACGGATTTCGAGGCGCATCGGCGCACGCTGACCGGACTTGCCTGCCCCATGCTCGGCTCGCGCGCGGAAGCCGAGGACGTGGTCCAGGACGCCTGTCTGCGCTGGCATCGCGTCGACTTGGCCGCAATCGGCGAGCCGCGTCGTTATCTCACCACGGTGGTCACGCGGCCCTGCCTCGACCGCATGAAGTCCGCGCGGCCCGCTCACGCCCCGCCCTGAACCTGCGTCGGCAGATTGATGGGCGCCTCGGTCCCCTCGGCCCGACTGGACCGGCGCAACCATCGGCGGCCCGTTGGGCCTCAGCGGACCTGCCGGCGGAACGAGACACCGGCGCTCCATTGGAGCCAGCAGCGAACAGTTTGCCCCTATCGGCCCGTGTCGCGCGGGTCTCATGTCCGCGGCGCACTCTGGTAAGT
>JASHRR010000981.1 GCA_030037185.1 Xanthobacteraceae bacterium
CAGGTCAACCGAGAGCTTGCCGATGAATGTCTTGCCGCACCGATCAGAACGGGGAATCCCGGCTGCCTCGAGAACCGCAACATTCGCGGTCTCAGTGAGACAGTCAGGTCTGTTCGTATCGGAGTACCGCAGATCAAGGGTGAACTGCTTCCAGGTGAAGGCCAATCCGGCGTACCAGTTTGTGTAACTCGGGTACGGGGTCCCTTCACGGAACCAATGACCTACTTCGCTGAACAGCTGCCAGCCGATATTCCAGGGACGGATCGTGGGCAGGATGTATTTGGCCGTGCCGAGCACATAAGTCGCTGGGTCGCCCGAGTTGAAAACAGAGGGCGACCAATATGCGCCGCCGCCGAAGGAGAACTGGCTATTGACGTGGTAGGTCGCTTTGGCAAAGATTTCCCAAAAATTCAGGTCGGCGGGGATGACATTCCCGCGCTCTAATGTCCCTCCGATCCCGCAGGGCGTCAATGACACAGGAGTGACGCACTCACCGCCTGGGAACCAGCGTTGCCAATATCCATAATCCAGCGCCAGGTTGCCGAAAGTAGGCCGAGCGCCGGCCCATAAATTAATGACGGCTCCGGCATGATTGGGAAAGTCGATGGAGTTTCCCCACAGGCGCACATAGGCCTGGAGGCTGTCGCTGAAATTGTAGCGCGGCTCAAAATAAGGCTCGACCGACGGCCTGTGGTTCGATGCGGAAACGCCCCGGATATTGAACTCCGACATGAGGGCCGTACCGAACGCGATGTCCCAGGGGTTCTTCATTTCCGGCTTTTCTTCATCCGGCTTCTTCTGTTCGGGCTTCTCTTCTTCCTCCGAACCTTTCTCTCCCGACCCCTTCTCTTGCGATCCTTTCTCTCCCGACCCCTTTTCTTGCGATCCTTTCTCTCCCGACCCCTTCTCTTGCGACCCCTTCTCTTCCCATCTTTTCTCTCCCCACCTCCTCTCTTCCGGCTTGAACCTCTTTTCTTCCGATTTCTTCTCTTCAGATTTCTTCTCTTCAGGTTTCCTCTCTTCCGACTTCTTCAGATTCTCCCTGGTGAGGTCGATCGAGAGCTTGGCGAGAAAGGTTGCACCGCACCAATTAGATCCGGGGCCGCCCGGATTAATCGGGGAGCTGAACACGCCGCCCGCAGTGAAGTCCTTGGTGAAGGCATTGCAATCGCTTTTGTTCAGATTCGTGTCGAAGTAGCGCAAGTCGAACAGGAATTGCTTCCAGGTGAACGCGAGGCCGACGTTCCAGGTAGTGTAGCTCTTGTATGGTATGCCGCCCGGGAAGCCGGGCACTGCATAGAAGCTGTCACTCGTTCCCAGGAACCAATGACCTACGTCAGCTGATATGAACCCGCCGATGCCATTGGGAAGCACAGGCGGCAGAATGTATTTTGCCGTGCCCGCCAAAAACGTCCCCTCGGCGCCCGAGTTAAAGACGGAGGGCGACCAATACGCGGCACCGCCGAACCAGAACTGATCGTTCACCGCGTAGGCGGCCTTGCCGTAAGCTTCCCAGAAGCTCAAATCGGCTTTGACGACGTTCCCGTTCGTCAAGCTGGGAAAGCAATCCCGGATGAAATTGTGGAAGCAGTCTCCGCCCGGATACCAGTAATACCAAGCACCAAAATCGAGGGCGAGGTTGCCGAAGGTCGGCCGGATGCCGCCGTAGAAGTCGTTCTCGGAGGCGGCGTGGTTCGGAAACGTGATGCTCTCGCCAGACAAGCCCATGTAGCCCTGCAGGCTGTCGTTGAAATTGTATCGCGGCTCAAAGTATGAGGTGGGTGACGGACGGTGGTTGGATTGGGTAATGCCGCGGAAATTATAGTCCGACATGATCGCCGCACCGAACGCGATGTCCCACGGCGTCATCAACTCCAGTTTCTTCGTCTCCGGTTTCTTTTTTTCTGGTCTGTTATCTTCTGGCTTTTCCTTCTTTTCTTTCTCTTTCTCGTTCTCCTTCTTCTCTTTCGGCTTCTTTGTGTCCGACGTCTTCACGTCGGCCGTCTTAGTGTCTGGCTTCAAATCTTCGGCCAAGATCGAAACAGGCGCGCAGGCTAGAACGAACGCCGCAGCGCACGCAATTTTCTTCATCACTTTCCATCCCCCTGGAGCGGCTTGCCGTAAGAGGGACAAAACTCATGGTGGCTATTTTATTTGGTTAGGGCTGGGTTTTATTTTCCCTATAGGCGCCTGTGATGCCCGAAGAATGCCGCGAACTCCCCCTACAAAGGGGGGGCAATCGCATTTGGATGCAGCCCTCACCTCGTGAGGTTCGAACGAGAGATCAGCCTCCCCCTACGTTCCCCGGGTGCGGCCGGACAAGCCCCATAGGCGCCAAGCCAAGCCGCGTGGACTCCCTCCCCAATCGCAAATCGGCTGTTGCCTATTTCGATCGTTTCACAGAACGGCGGAAACTCTCCCTTCCCCCGATCCTGATAGGGGCGCTGTGCGTCATAATCGGTACTGCCGGGACAAGCCCCGCGATGAATAATTGGCCGCCGCGAGTTTTGCTCCTTTACGACTTGCCGGATTTTCGGATGGTCCGCCTTAACAGTCGAAACAACCCGCCCCCCTATTGGATGTCTCGAGTCCGCCGAGGCACGCCCCACTACGGTCGGAAAAGGCTGATTCGTGGAAGATGGAAAAACATAATTGGTGACAGTTTTTGGGGATTTCTCGTGTTATGTCGGATACTTGACATGTCGGATAACCATCATAGCAGGGGCGATGCCAAATTCCGGCAACGGATCGGTCGTAAAACTTGCGGCACTGCTAGGAACGCCGCAGCGGGGCCGTGACGTAGGCCGCTTCACATTGACTCTGCAGCTTTAGCGACCTCGACCTGGCCGGCTTCCGTTCTGGATCGATGGTGGTCGCTCCTAAATTAGATCTTGTGAGCCAAGTGCGTCCGCAATTGGTTCGGCAATAAAATCGTTATCCGTGATTGTGAACCTCCGCCTGGTCGGGAGGAGCCCAACGCGATCGATGTTCCAATGAAATGGAATTCCACGGTCGGACCGCTATGTCTGTTTCCTGGCCCGGAGTAGCCATTTGTCCCGACTGCGACAAAAGATTTTGTCCAAGACATAGCCCAGTTCACGCAAGCACTTATGTTGAGAACGTCGCCGGACAGGTTTCGTCCGGGAGCGCCTGCCGGCCCACGGTATTCACTGTCTGGAGCCCACGTGACGCTGTTTGTTGGTCATGCCGGCCATCTGAGACAACGCGCGAGCGAAGCTGCTGGCTTTGCGGCCGTGGCAATTGCCGCCGCGGCGTTTATCGGCTGGTGGGTGGGGCTGCCGTTGCTGTCGAGCTGGATCTTGGGCTTCCCTCGCACGAAACCCATGACAGCCTTGTGTCTCACGGCCCTCGGCCTCGCGCTCATGCACCGCAGCAAGGAGTCGCGCTTTGCGGTCGCGGTCGGTTGTGCCACAACCGCCGTTGCCGTGCTCAGTTTGCTCGGAGTCGATTTCGGCATCAATGTCTTGCTGGTGCCGCAAGGCGCTGTGCTGGAACCTGGGCCGGCGTCGTCCCGGATGATGGTCGGGATGCCCTTCTCTATGGCGCCCATAGGGGCCGCACTCGCGCTCAGCCGCTTCGAAAAATATCACTTCGCTGCAATCGCGCTCGCTGGCCTAGGTGGCGCCATGCCGGCTTTCGGTCTGCTCATCTACGTGGCCGGCATCCCTGTGTTCTTCGGCGCGGTCCAGACACCGCCGCTGCCGTCCCTCGTTGGCCATCTCTGCATCGCCGCCGGCATCATCTTGCGGATCGGAACGAGGGCGGCGCTCCAGAAGCCGCGACCCCTGTGGCAGCTGCTGGTCATGCTCGCATCCGCGATCATTGCACCGCTCCTGCTGCTCGCCGCGCACACGGGATTTCGTATCACCGATGCGCAGCTCGATCAGGTTCACAAGGACCTGATGAACGAGGCAGGGACGTTGTCGGCGGAAGTCGACCATGAGATCAGCGGCGAGATCGACAGGCTCCAGTCGTTAGCCGCCGCGCCTTCGTTGCGCCGAGGCGACTTCGCCGCGTTCCGTCGGCAGGCCGAGGCCATAGCGGCTTTGCGCCAGAGCGGCAATATCGTGCTCATCGACCTCAACATGCGGCAGCTCGTCGATACTTCGGCGCCGCCTGCAAAGATGGCTGTCCCGGAGCTTGCAGAGAGGGCCCTCGCAACCGGCAAGCCGCAGGTCACCGGGTTATTCATGGGGCCCGCGAGTCGCCAGCTTACCTTCGCCATCATCGTGCCTGTAAAGATCGATGGCGAGAACCGCTACGCCCTCTTCAGGTTGACCGATCCAAGCGCCCTTGCAGGTCTGATCGCCTCATACGCACTGCCGCAAGGTTGGCAGACGATGATTTCCGATGCCGCGCACCACATCATCGCATCGTCCCAGCCGAATAATGGGGTCGTGGGGCGGGAACTGGCACGCGCGCAGTGGCGGCGTGCAGAACCCGCGGGCATCTTCGAGTTTACCGACTCCGAAGGACGATCATCGCAGGAAGCGTATGCATCGTCGGCATTGACCGGCTGGGAAACCGCCGTGTGGGCGCCCAAGGCTCTGCTCGACGCTCCGGTTCGGGCGACGTGGTGGACCGTCGGTTTGACGGCGTTGCTGGGATTTTCGCTGGTGCTTGGCTCAGCTCTATGGCTAGGCCGGGTTATCGCGCGCTCGGTCAGTCACACGGCTCGTGCTGCAATCGCTTTGGGCGAGGGTGGTCCGCTGCCGGTGGACGAAACCCCGGTCGCCGAGGTCAACACCCTGATGGACGAGCTTCGAGGGGCCGCGGCGCGGCGACATGCAGCGGAACATGACCTGCAGGCGAGCAAAGATCAGCTGCAGCTCGCTTTCGACGCAACTAAACTCGGGTGGTGGCAATACGATCCGCTCCGCGGCGTAGCCTGGGGGGATGCGCGTTTCAACGAAATTTTCGAGGTGACTGCTGGTGATGTAGCGATCGAGGACCTCATGAAACGCGTGCATCCCGGCGACGTGGAAAGGTTTCGGGCTAACCGCCAGGAGGCGCTCGATCCTGCCAATCCGAAGCCGTACGTTGATCACGAATACCGAGTACGGCGGCGAGACGGCCAAGTCCGCTGGGTGGAGGGTCATGGACTCGCATATTTTGCAGGTGCCGGGGCTGAGCGACGGGTCGTTAGCTTCGGCGGTACTGTTCAGGACATTACCGAACGTAAGGAGCGTGAGGAAAAGGAACAGCTCCTCATGCGCGAAATCAATCATCGCGCCAAGAACATGCTCAGCGTCGTCGAGTCGATCGCTCACCAGACCGCCACCAGGAACCCGGAAGATTTCGTCGAGCGCTTTTCCGAGCGCGTTCAGTCGCTGTCAGCCAATCAGGACCTGCTCGTCCGCAACGCTTGGAATGGGGTCGAGATCGAGGACCTGGTTCGTGCCCAGCTTGCGCACTTCGCCGACCTCATTGGTTCTCGCATAGGCGTCCATGGTCCCAAGCTGCGCTTTACGGCGACTTCCGCGCAAGCCATCGGTCTTGCGCTCCACGAACTTGCCACCAACGCTGGAAAATACGGCGCGCTCTTGGCCGATAAAGGCCGTGTCGATATCTCCTGGGGCATCGTCGGTGACACCTTTGCCATGAGCTGGACCGAGCGCGAGGGGCCGCCCCTCTCTGCGCCGAAGCGGCGTGGGTTCGGCACCATCGTCATGGAAGCGATGGCGGAGCGCAGCGTCGATGGTAAGGTCGATCTTGATTTTGCGCCCTCGGGCCTGACCTGGCGATTGACCTGCCCGGCAGCAGGTGCACTTGAGTCGGGATGGGGATCGTAAGCGCACTCTGGGCTCATCAAGAAATTGGTTTGGCCGGGATAGCAGAGCTCTAACCGCGCCAGCCCCAGTTCGGGTTCGGCGATCAGTCAATCGTCGAGCGGCTATGAAGCGCACCTGACAGCAAGATTATTTCAGCATCGGTTGCCGGCGTCTCAGCATCAACGGCCGACTCGAGTTGTTCGAACGATCGGGCCATAAACCCCATGTTCCGCAGCGCGCGCCCCTACGCTTCATCGGCGTTGCGCCAGCTGGCCTCTTCGATGATGACTGCCTGATCAAACGGTTTCAGTTTTGCAGCGTCTGCGCGCAACTTCGTCCCGCCTCCGCGTCGACGGTTGTCACGAGCCATAATTTCCTCACCCAGAAGAAGCCGCTCTCTGCGCAGGTCTGGACCGCTTACATGAGGCCGCCGGCAGCCAGAATGAGGCGTGACGCGAAGAAATGGCGAAGCTGAGTATACCGGGCCTGTGTCCCCACGAGCGCCTGCGCCAGCCAGGGCAGCCCAGGAAGGCCGCATGCGAGCCAATGCGTCCGCCGCAAGCTGCCGGTCGTCCGCGCTCTTGAACTTCGAAGCTTCTGGCCATTTGCCGGCCGTCTTCGCCGGTTCGTCAACCGCGCTTGAGAACTCAGGCGCATAGCGAACTTAGCTTGACTTTGGCCAATTTTGACTGGGCCCACCGGGACCGGGCGGGACCCTGAAGATCGGATCGTTTTCCACGATCTCGTGAGCGCTTTTCACCATCAGCTTCATGCGTGTCAACATCATGCGTGCCGCGACCGTTGCTTGCATTGATGTTATCAATTTCTAGTTGTCCCGTTCGGGCCTTCTCAAAATCCCTTCGAACGGGCGAGCACACCGCCGAGGCCAAAACCACTCGCCAAGCTGCGGTCGCCGCCAAAAATGCCACCCACGTAGGCGGGTGTCGCTTTCGTATCAGCCTATCCAAACCGCCGCCGTCCAACCGGGTAACTCTGGGGTCGCCTTCGCCGTTAAAATAGGCTTGGCCAATATAGAATTGCTTTTCGGGATCTCGTTCTTTATCATCTAGGGAACGGTTCGCAGACCATTTCGACGCAAGTGGCTGGGACTCTGCGATCTGTTATTGGCGACATCATTTTGCTTCCTGCGATCTATCACGTGGACAAAGTGCTCATCATCGTCGGGGGCACATATAAACTTGTTGATGTCACAAATCCTGATTTTCCCAAGTCGATTGCCAGGATAAATCGGGATAGGGGCGCCTCACGACACCGCCCCTCCTACCCCGAATCTCCGAGCAAGCCCCGAGGTCGGCGACGGCATGAGCGGCAACCACGCTCAGCACAAACCCGGTGGCGCCTGGGATCGGGAAATGTGTGTTCGGGGCCCGGTGCCTTCGCCCAAGGCGGATAAGCCCTGCGACGCACGGACGCGCTCGCTGCGCAGCAAAAGATCAAGTTTCTCTTGATTAGCTGGAAGCTGCGATCGGTCGCTTTCCGGATGCCAAAGATGCAGAACAGTTGTGGCGTGGCGGCCGTCTTTGCGACGTACGCCGTGGCGGATCAGGCGCACGAACATATCTGAGTCCTCGCGACCCCAACCGGAAAAAACTGCGTCGAAGCCGTCAACCCGCTCGATGTCGCTCCGAAAAATCGCCATATTGCAGCCTTGCGCGCCATGCCATCTCTGCCCGACGCGCTTGCGCAGAGGACCAAGCGGTAGGCGGAGTAAGGGAAGAAAGCGATTGACGTCACCCCGGAGTCGCTGAGCAGCCCAGTGGACTGAGCGCCACGTCTCCGCCTCAAGCCCCTCGGCAAGGATACGGTCGCTCAACTGTTGTGATAGTTGCACACGGTTGCCCGTAACGAAGCATCCCAGTTCAGCTAGCCGACGGTGCGCCGCCACGAAGTCGGCCCGTACGAGGCAGTCGCCGTCGAGGAATATGCAATAAGAGCCCGCACTCGCGAGGATTGCCCGATTTCTGATCTCGGCCAAGCGAAATCCGCGGTCCTCATGCCGCACATGCTTGAGTGCTACCAACGCATGCGACCAATTCTCAACAATGCGTGTGGTTGCAGCCTCCGAGCCGTCATCGGCTACCACAATTTCGAAGTCTCGGTCTGTCTGGCGCGAAAGCGAACGCAGCACCGCATCTAGGGCGTCTTCGCGATTGTAGGTCGAAACGACGACGGAAATCAGGTCAGGCATCCGCGGCGCCGATTACCTTGCGAACCGGCAGGAGACCGGCGCGCGTGTCTTGAGCCAAGCCTTCATGTATCGGTAATAGCTGCCCTCGGCATTGGCCACCGCGAACAGGAAACCGACGCGGCCGTCGAGAAAGCCGAGGCGCCAAATGTAGACACGAAGGAACATCCACATCCCGTGCGCAATTCCAGTGGCGAACGACACTCGCCGACCCTTGGCAACAATCATCTCGGCGCTCGCAGTCGAATAGCGATCGATACGCGACAAGGCGTCCTCGAGTCGCCAGACCGGATCGTGCAGAAGCGCCTCCGAGAGGCGGGCAACTGATCCCGAACAGATCAGGCTCTCGTGCACAAGAGCATCAGTGAAGTGCGCACGGCCCCGGCGGAAAAGCCGAAGAATATAATCCGGGAACAGCCGCGATTGTCGCATTTCCTGCCCAAGGAAGCGAGTTCGGCGGCGGATTTCATAGCCGTCGGCGCTGCTTTCGCCGATGGCCTTCGCGATCGCGACGGCAAGTTCCGGTGTTACGCGCTCATCGGCGTCGATCGATAGCACCCATTCACCCGTTGCGAGCGACAACGCGAAATTCTTCTGTGGCCCGAAACCCTGCCATACATGCTGGGCGACGTGCGCACCTTTTGATTTCGC
>JASHRR010000982.1 GCA_030037185.1 Xanthobacteraceae bacterium
CAAAAATCGTCGATCGATGTTTCGGCATTTTTCCTCTGTCACTTTGCAGTGGCTGAGCCGGCATCTGATGTGACGCCGTCGTCCCGCTTCTGCCTGTGGTAGGCCAAATTCGGCCGCATGTCCGTGGCCGAGGCGATGCGGTTCGACATGTTGAAAAAACCGGCAACTGCGGCGATATCCCAGATGTCGCGGTCGGTAAAACCCGCCTCGCGCAGCGCCTTGCGGTCGCGTTCCTCGATTTCCCACGGCCGGTCTGTCAGTTTGACCGCGAAATCCAGCATCGCCCGCTGCCGGCGATCGAGCCGGGCGGCACGATAATTCATCACCAACAACTCGCCGAGGACGGGGTCGTCTGCAAGGCCGCGCACCGCCGCGCCGTGAGCGGCGAGGCAGTAGTAGCAGCGATTGTGCGACGACACCGCAACCGCGATCATTTCGCGCTCCAGCTTGCTGAGCCCCGACGGCGCCAACATCAGATCGTTGTACATGGCAACGAAGGCCTCAAGCTTTGCCATGTCGAAGGCGTAGGCCTTGAGCACGTTCGGGACGAAACCGAGCTTTTCGGTGCATTTATCGAAATAGGCCTGCATGGCGGGTGTCAGCGGCGCGGCGGCAAGTTCCAACGCGGTGATGACGGTATCGTCACGATCGACCGCCCGCCGCGTGATCGCGCTCATCTCAGCCGCTTGCTCAGGCTCCCCGGCCGCAGGCGAGCCGCGGGCACCCAACGGCGGCGCGAGCGCGTCGGCAGCGGGTTTTTTGGCAGGTTTGTCACGCACGCAGGTCTCCTGTTTGTTCGCATTGCCGATCACGCTTAGCAGCTGCGAAGTCGCGAAACCACCCGTCCGCCACCCCCCTGCTCTGCGGTCCGGGCAGGGCAGCCCGTGTGCCAGATCGTCGCCGCAACGGATCTTCCGCCTGATCGATTTCCGGAGCAATGTGCGCCGCGAATGAGTGAGGTAGAGCCATGAAGACCGATGCTGAGGAGCGGCGGGGAGAAAAGCTGCAGGACCTCTCGATTGGCGCGTCCGAGGATGACGACGCGGCGCGCCAGCTGCTGCAAGATGCCGACGTCATTCTGCGCGGCCGCATCGCCGATGCACCGGCTGACTTCGTCGCCCGGGTCTTCGCCGGCGCTGCGCCGGAAGACCTTGTGCATTATCACGCCTCAGAGATCGCCGAGATCGCCGAAGCCACCTGGCGGTTCCTTGACGTGCGGCGGCCGCAAACTGCCAAGATCCGGGTCCGCACACCACCGCGCGGTCAGCGCCTCAATAATGTGTCGATCGTTGAAATCCTTAACGACGATATGCCGTTTCTGGTCGATTCGGTCATGGCGGAATTGGCGGAGCAGGGTTTTGATCCCCATCTCGTCTTGCACCCCCGATTTATCGTCGAGCGCGACCCCGCCGGCGCCCTGATCGGGCTTGCCACCGCAGCGGCCGCCGGCGCTGCGGTGAGACCGGAGAGCCTGATCCAGGTCCACGTCGATCGCATCGACCGCGAGGACACCAGAAACGCCTTGATCATCGCGCTCGACAACGTGCTCGCCGACGTGCGGCGCGCGGTCGATGACTGGAAGCCGATGCTCGAGCATGTCAACACGCTCATCGCCGAAATGACAAGCGGCCCGCCGGACTCTCGCGTCGGTGATCTCAGCGAATCGATCGCTTTCCTGCGCTGGTTGACGGACGACAATTTCACCTTCCTGGGGGCTCGCGATTACGTCGCGAGCGAGGACGGCAACGCTCCGGCAGTGATTTTCACCTCGGCGCTCGGCATCCTGCGCGGCCGCGAGGGCGACGTATTTGCGGCCGATGGCGGCCGGCTTGCCCTGACGCCGCGCGCCCTCGAGGCGCTGCGCGAACGCAAGACGCTCATCATTACCAAAACCAATTCGCGCTCGCGCGTGCACCGTCGCACCGCAATGGATTACGTCGTGGTCAAACGGCACGACGCCGACGGCAGGCTGGTCGGCGGCCTTCAGATCGTCGGCCTGTTCACCTCTACGGCCTATGTGCGTGCGACCCGCAGCATTCCCTATCTTCGCAGCAAGATTGCGAACGTGCTGGCACGCTCCGGACTCGACGTCAAAAGCCATTCGGGCAAGACGCTGGTCAACGTGCTCGAAACCTATCCGCGCGACGAATTGTTTCAGATCGACGAGGATACGTTGCTCAGATTCGGGCTGACGATTCTTCAGCTCAACGAACGGCCGCGCGTACGGGTGCTGCCGCGATGGGACACCTTCGAGCGCTTCGCGTCAGTTCTCGTCTACGTGCCGCGCGACCGTTACGACTCGGCAGCGCGTGCCGCCATCGGCGAGCGGCTCGCCGCCGCGCTCGGCGGCAAACTGGTCTCTTTCGCACCATTCTTCCCGGAAGGACCGATGGTGCGGGTCCATTTCATGATCGCCCGAAGAGAGAACGGCCGGCCGAGCGAACTCAATCGTCCGCCGCGCCAGGAACTCGAGGCGGCCGTTGCCCGGCTGGTAAGGACTTGGCCTGACGAATTGCTCGAAGCGCTCCAACACGCCCATGACCCTGTCCGCGCACGGGCCCTGTACGCCAAGTACGGAGAAGCGTTTTCGCCCGGATATCGCGGAGCTGTCGCCGCCGCCATTGCGGTGGACGATATCGCGGCCATCGAAGCGCTGTCACCCGCTTGCCCGGTCGGCGTTGATTTCCGATCCGCCAGCAGCGCCGGAAAGGCGTGCGCCAGCCTGAAGGTGTGGAGCTACGGTCGTCCGCTTCCGCTTTCAGAGCGGGTTCCGGTCCTCGAGCACATGGGCTTCATCGTCGTCGATGAAAGCACCTACGATATAGACCTAAACGACGCTGACCGGTCGCATGTGTGGCTTCACGCGATGCAGCTTGAGCGACGCGACGGCATTGCGGTCGGTATTGACGCTGCCAAGCCGCGGCTCGATAGCTGTTTCGCAGCGGTGATGCGCGGGCAGGCCGAAAACGACGGCTACAACGCGCTCGTTCTGGTCGCTGGTCTCGACTGGCACCAAGTGGCGCTGATGCGGACCGTTTCGCGCTATCTGCGCCAGCTGCGCGTTCCCTATTCGCAAGACTACATGTGGGCGACGCTCGTCAACCATGCAGCCATCGTCGAGCGGATCTGCGCGCTGTTCGAAGCCCGTTTCGATCCCGATTTGCCGATATCGCCGCGCCAGCGCGATGAGCGACAAGCCGCGGTCGCAAGCGAAATCGAGGCTCAGCTGAGGAAAGTCGACAGCCTCGACGAAGACCGTATCATTCGCCACTTCGTCAACATCGTACAATCTGCCATCCGCACCAATTTCTATCAGTTGCCGACACGCCGGACCGACGCATCTGCGCAAACCCGTGATCTGCCCGGGCGGACGATCGCCATCAAGCTTGACAGCCGCAAGGTCGACGGCATGCCGCTGCCGCGCCCCCAATTCGAGATTTTCATCTGCTCACCGCGATTGGAGGCGGTGCATCTGCGGTTCGGCCCGGTCGCGCGCGGCGGCATCAGGTGGTCAGACCGGCCGCAGGACTTCCGCACCGAAGTGCTCGGTCTCGTCAAGGCGCAGCAGGTCAAAAATGCCTTGATCGTGCCGGTCGGTGCGAAAGGCGGCTTCGTGCCGAAGCGCCTGCCAGCCGGCAATCGCGATACGATCCAGGCCGAAGCAATTGCCGTCTACCGGATTTTCATGTCGACGCTGCTCGACCTGACGGACAATCTTGACCGTCATGGCGTCCTGCCGCCGCAACGGGTCGTTCGTCACGACGGCGATGATCCCTATCTGGTGGTTGCCGCCGACAAGGGCACCGCGACCTTTTCGGACATCGCCAATGAGATCGCGCGGGAGCACGGCTTCTGGCTCGACGATGCCTTCGCGTCGGGCGGCTCGGCAGGCTACGACCATAAAAAAATGGGCATCACGGCGCGCGGCGCCTGGGAATCCGTCAAACGTCATTTCCGCGAGATGGATATCGACCTGTCACGGGCGCCATTCTCCGTTGCCGGCGTCGGCGACATGTCCGGCGACGTGTTCGGCAACGGCATGCTGCGCCAGCGCACCATCCGGCTTGTCGCGGCCTTCGATCACCGCGACATCTTTATCGATCCCGAACCGGATCCCGAACGCAGCTTCGCGGAACGCCAGCGGCTGTTCGATTTGCCGCGTTCAAGCTGGCAGGATTTCGATCGGCGCGTGATCTCCCCCGGCGGCGGCGTGTTCTCGCGTAGCGCAAAGGAAATAGACGTTTCGATTGAGGCCCGCACCGCCCTCGGGCTCACCGTCGCCAAGGCGACACCACAGCAAGTCATGAATGCGATCCTCAAGGCGCCGGTCGACCTGTTGTGGTTCGGCGGCATCGGCACTTATGTGCGCGCATCGAATGAATCCGACGACTCCGTCGGCGATCGCACCAATGACGCAATACGCGCGACGGCAGCCGAACTGCGGTGCAAGGTGATCGCTGAGGGCGCCAATCTCGGACTGACTCAGCGGGCCCGCATCGAGGCCGCGCTGCGCGGTGTCCGCCTCAACAACGATGCCATCGATAATTCGGCCGGCGTCAACACGTCGGACCTCGAAGTCAACCTCAAGATTGCCTTGAGCGTTCCGCTTGGTGACGGCCGTCTTACCCGCAGGGATCGCGACATCCTGCTCGCCGGCATGACCGACGAGGTCGCGTCTTTGGTTCTGCGCAACAACTACCAGCAGACGCTGGCATTGTCCCTCGTCGAGCATCGCGGGCTTGAAGACCTCGGCTTTCAGCAGCGCCTGATGCAGATGCTGGAGAAGCGCCAGCTGCTTGACCGTGCCGTCGAGTTCCTGCCGGGCGACATGGAGATTGCCGAGCGAAAGCGCCGCGGCCAACCGCTCACGCGGCCGGAGATTGCGGTGCTGCTGGCCTATGCCAAGCTCGCGCTGCACGAGGACCTGATTCATTCCGACGTGCCGGACGATCCCTATCTCGCCCGCGAGCTTGGCCGCTATTTCCCGCAGTCGATTTGGAGTCATTTTCCCGACGTGTTCGAACGTCACCGTCTGCGCCGGCACATCATTGCAACCCAGCTGGCCAATTCCATCATCAACCGCGGCGGCCCGCCGATCGTGGCGAGAATCGCCGACCAGACCGGAGCGTCGGTCGATCGCATCGCTGCGGCGTTTGCCGCGGTGCGAGACAGCTTCCGGCTCACCACTCTCAATACCTCCATCGAGGCGCTCGACAACAAGGTTTCCAGCACCGTTCAGCTGGAGCTGTTCGCAGCGGTGCAAAATCTGCTGCTCGATCGCATCGTCTGGTTCTTGCGCAATGTGGACGTACGTCAGGGTCTCGCCGGCATTATCGACCATTATCGGATCAAGATCGCGACCATCTCAGGAGGGCTCGACCACTACCTGCCGCCGGAAACCCAGCGCGTGCTCGACGCCGCAGTGCTCAAGATGACCTCGGCGGGCGTCCCCCCGTCGGTTGCCCGCAATGTGGCGAACCTACCGGCGCTCGGATCGGCAACCGACATCATTCTGACGGCCGACCGCACCGGGCATCGGGTCGGCGAGGTCGCGGCAATTTACTTTGCCGCCGAGGCCTACTTTCAGCTCGATCGCATCGTCGCCGCGGCACGCGATATCAAGCTGGTGGACTATTTCGACCGCTTGGCCTTTGATCGCGGGTTTGATGCCATGGGTGATGCCTTGCGGCGGTTGGTGGCCGAGATGATCGCCGCCGGCGGCAGCGGCGCCGCGGCCGTGACAGCCTTCGTGGGGCGCAAAGGCAGCACTGTCGATCGCGTGCGCGAGGCCGTCCACGAGATGGTGACTTCCGGCCTGTCGCTGTCGAAACTGACGGTGGCGGCCAGCATGCTCGGCGATCTCGCCCGCTAACGGCGATTTATTGGCACCACCCTCGGGTGCCCGCCAGAGCCCACTCTGGCGCACCCCAAACGCAAACCGCCAGTTCGCGCCACTGGCGGCGCTCGCCTCCACGCCCCCCCCCGTGACTTTCCTTCCCGCTCGCGTTGCCTTCCGACTGGCTCAAGCGATCGCCTGATCAGGCCTTGAACGGACCGCTACCTTGTGAAAGCCTTTCTGAAAGCACCGCCGCGCAGCCGCCTCTTTGAGGATGTGGAAGGGAGGAAGCGATGGACGCAAAGACACCGAGCAAACTCGAGATTGTTCCGCTGACCGAGCACATCGGTGCCGAAATCCGCGGTATCGACCTGCGCGACAGGCTTGGCGATGCGACTGTCGGCGACATCCGCCGGGCCTGGCTCGATCACCTGGTCCTGGTGTTTCGCGACCAGCGGT
Organism: Xanthobacteraceae bacterium; assembly: GCA_030037185.1. The sequence continues at coordinate 6,296 of JASHRR010000982.1, forward strand.
TTTCCCAGCAGGATCTGATCAGGGTGACCGGATATTTCGGCGAAATCGGACCGCTGTCGCGGCCGCTTAAATATTTCCCCAAGGGATACGCCAAGCTGTTGCCCAATATCATGCTGATCTCGAATATCAGAGAGAACGGCGAGACCATCGGTGCGCTGCCCGATGGCGAGATGCATTTTCATCACGACATGATCCACGCCGAACTGCCGCACAACGGCACGCTGTTGTATGCGGTTGAGATCCCGAGCCATGGCGGCGACACGCTGTTCGCCAGCGGCTATGCGGCCTATGACACCCTCGAACCCGCGGTCCGGCAACGCCTTGAGGGCCGCAAAGCTCTCCATCATTACAACTACGGCACCACCATTCGTGGCGATACCAAAAACGCCGTCGAGGCCTTCAGCGAGGCCGTCCATCCGGTGTTTCGGACCCACGATGAAACGGGCCGCAAGGCGATCTATGTCGACCGCCTGATGACCGTGAAGATCCTCGACATGGCGCCGGAGGAAGGCGATCAACTCCTCGCTGCGGTGTTCGACCACTCCGAGCGCCCGCAATTCGTCTATCGCCACGCCTGGCGGGTCGGCGATCTCTTGGTCTGGGACAACCGCTGCTCGGCCCATGCGCGCGACGACTTCCCTGCCGAGGAGCGCCGCCTGCTGTGGCGCACGACCGTCAAGGGGGTCGCTCGTCCGTATTGAGTCGCCCCCCCGCCTCGGCCATCCGCGCGCGCCCCCCGCGTCAGGACCCGGTTGCGGAAGGCAAAACGGATCCCAGCCAGAAGCCCATGCCCATCAGGACCTACGACTACATCATCGTCGGCGCCGGCTCGGCAGGCTGCGTGCTGGCCAACCGGCTCTCCGAGAATGACGGCGCCCAGATCCTCCTGCTCGAGGCCGGCGGGCGCGACTGGCATCCCTACATTCATGTTCCGCTCGGCATGGGCAAGCTCCATGAGCGAGGCATGTTCGACTGGGGTTTCGTGACCGAGCCGGAGCCCAACCTCAATGGCCGCTCCATCGAGGCGAGCCGCGGCAAGGTGGTCGGGGGATCGTCGTCGATCAACGTGATGGCCTATACGCGCGGGCATCCGGGTGATTTCGATCGCTGGGCGCAAAAGGGAGCAACCGGCTGGTCCTATGCGGACGTGCTGCCCTATTTCAGGCGCTGCGAAACCTTTGCCGGCGGCGCCAACGCCTGGCGCGGCGGCACGGGCCCGCTTGGAACCGAGTTCGCCAGGACCACCGACCCTCTCTATCCGGCCTGGATCGAGGCCGCCAAAGCCGCCGGCATCCCGCACACGGCAGATTACAA
>JASHRR010000983.1 GCA_030037185.1 Xanthobacteraceae bacterium
GTAGTCGTAGATTTCCGTGACGGTGCCGACCGTGGAGCGCGGGTTTTTCGATGTCGTCTTCTGCTCGATGGAGATCGCCGGCGACAGCCCATCGATCTGGTCGACGTCCGGCTTCTGCATCATCTCGAGGAATTGGCGCGCATAGGCCGACAGGCTTTCCACATAGCGCCGCTGGCCTTCCGCATAGATCGTGTCGAAGGCGAGCGACGATTTGCCGGAGCCCGACAGCCCGGTGATCACCACCAGCCGGTCGCGCGGGATTTCGATATCTATGTTCTTCAGGTTGTGCTCGCGCGCGCCGCGGATCGCAATTACGCGGCCCCCGTCGAGATTGCGGCGCGGGCGGTTGTCGAACAGATCGGTCATGTTTCCGGCGTCCGCTCGAATGCAGTGTCAGGCGGTCGTCTCGGGATTCGGCCGGCCACCCCCGGTACGCCCAACCTAGTGGTTGCGGACCGGTTTCGCCAGTGCAGGCCGGCGTGGACACCGGCCGTGCGCCGGGGATGTGGACAAGTCTGACGCGACCTTCGCTAACCGGTCTTTTCGATGTGTCCGCAAATGCGGCATTCCCGGCTTTGCTTTTGTTGCAATGACGACAAAATCGAAAGGGCCGGCTGGATTGCCGGCCCTTTCCCCTCAGCGTGAGCCCCCAGCTCACCAATGACCGAACAGGCTTCCCGTAATGATAGCTCGCGCTGACCTTGAACTCGTGGGATGACCGTCCACAGCGACATCCGGCGGGATCCGAGATGCTGGCGTTGTCCGTCGGGCCAGCATGTTAGTTCGTCGACCCAAAAAAAGCTGTCACCGGAGCGCAACAGGCAATAGGATTAAATTTTTAGCACTCCTTTTAATTGCCAAATTTCGGCCGCGGCCTTACCACGTGTGCCCAAATCGGCGACCAGGACGCCCGACGTGCCCATTTCTGCCTGCACCCACTTGCCTCGGGTGGTCATCAGTGGTAAGAACAAAAAGAGAACCAATCGCCGCAATGTCGCAATTGCCTGTCGAGCGGCAGGGTTTACCTATCCACAGGCAAACCAGTTGTGGGTAACGCCGCCAGCGACTCGCGTCGCAGTACGCTTTGTCGCAGGGTGAGCCTGCCGCAGGAGTTCGAAGTGAATGCCGATCCGAGAACAGACATTCGGCAACGAAACTGGCAGCGGGTCGAAATCGCATTGAGACTGAGGCACCCGCCTCACCGGCTTCACTCGCGGGTAGGGCAGGGTGTCCGAGTAGCATCAAACGGAACGGTGCCATCCGGCGCAATGGAGAACGAATATGGGAGGCAGCGTCAATAAGGTCATCCTCATCGGCAACCTCGGCGCCGATCCCGAAATCCGTCGCACGCAGGACGGCCGGCCTATCGTCAATCTTCGCCTGGCGACCTCGGAGACCTGGCGCGACAAGACGACCAGCGAGCGCCGGGAGCGGACCGAGTGGCACCGCGTCGTGATCTTTCACGAGAATCTCGCCAAGGTCGCCGAGCAGTACCTGAAAAAGGGCGCGAAGGTCTATGTCGAGGGCCAGTTGCAGACGAGAAAATGGCAGGATCAGCAGGGTCAGGACCGCTATACCACGGAGGTGGTGCTGCAGGGCTTCAGCTGCCAGCTGACCATGCTGGATCGCGTTGGCGGTGGCAGCACCGGCGGAGATTTTGGTCCGGACGACAGCGGCTCCAATTTCGGGTCGCTCGGCAGCCGCAGTCCGGCGCGCCAACCCGCTTTGGCGGGCAGCGGCTTGCGCGACGACATGAATGATGAAGTGCCATTTTGAGAGGTTCGAACGCGTGCCGCTGGGGCTTGAACCACCCGGGTGCCAACAAGAGGCACGGATCCCGGTAAGTCCCGTTAACTAACCGCTGAGCACCGCCCGCAGGCCGTCAATGACGTATTGCACGGCAAGCGACGCCAACAACACCCCCTGAAGCCGCGACAGCAGCGTGCTGCCGGTCGTGCCGAGTGCAGGTCCGATCCGGGTGGCGAGCCGAAACACCACCAGGCACAGCATCACCATGGCGGCGATCACGCCGACCAGGCTCGCAAGGTAGAGCGGCCGGAATGCGGCTTGGCCGGCCAGCAGCACTGTGGCGGTGAGGGCGCCGGGTCCCGCCAACAGCGGGGTCGCGAGCGGGAATGCCGCGATGTCGCGCACGTGCTCCTCGCAGGCCTGCTCGGCGTCGCGGGACTGCCGCTCGATGCGCACGCCCAGGACCATTTCGGATGCGATCGAGAACAGGAGCAGTCCGCCCGCGATGCGGAACGCCGGCAGCGTGATGCCAAGCTGGCGCAGCAGCCAGTCGCCGATAAAGGCAGTGCCGGCGAGGATCGCACCCGCGATGGCAGTTGCCCGCAGCGCCACGGTGCGGCGTGCGCCATCGGGAAATCCGGTCGTCACTGACAGAAAGGTCGGCGCCAGACCGATCGGGTCCACCACCACGAAGAGGGTGACCGCGGCGGAGATGAGATATTCGAGCGGCAGCATTTTATCGACCTTCCTATCGCCGGATATCACTCTACGTAATGTCCGCAAATCGCTGCGGCACAGCTATTGGTAAGCGTTTTCCATTTCATTCCGTTTCCGGTCGATGTAGCAAGGCGTGTTGACTCGGCTGCTCTCTCGAGGGAGAAGTTCGAGCGGCGGCAGTTTTGCGGGCCCCATGAAACAGTCTTACACCTGCTTTCGTTGCCCGGCCTGATCCCTGCCCGCCAGACGGTGATCGCATTGCATACTGGGAGTGAAGCCTCGGCCTCCACCTCACCGCCAGCGGGCACCAGTCCTATATCGTGCAATATCGTGCCGGCAAGGTATCACCGCCTATGTCTGCAGGCGGGGTGGTCATCGCTGAAATCAATCTGAAAATGCTATCCATGGGTTGCGAAAACAGCAGCAACCTGTGGATTGTTTAAATGGCGCGACGCCTCGTCGTGCCATCGGATTGCTAATACTACTGTGTCAGTGGTTCGATGTGGTTGTTGAAATTATTGGGTTTTTCAAAAATGACTCAGTTTTGAAAAATCATGTAATTTCAATTAGATACAATTCTTATGACTCTGTAGTACTAACCGCTCTATCAGAGTTCCGTTCAATCAAGGTAATCGCCTGAGAAGGCACGAAAGCGGGCTTTTTGCCCGAATAACCATTAATCGGAGGGCCAATGTTTATGGCTGGCGAACAATACTTCGCCATCGTAATTCGTTACCACTGCGGCAACGTCAGCGTCGCCCCCAGCCACCAACACCCCACTCGCGAACCAGTTGCTCGGCTCTATCCTTTGCGACAGCGAAGCGGTTGGAGGCGAACGGCCGCATTGTCCTGTCGGAGTCGAAAGTCAAAGTGAAGATTGAAGGCGTGCAGGAATTCCGTCGATTTCACCGCAACAGGGAGGGCCCACCCCTGGCAGACCGCGCAATCAACGACTATAGCCATGCCGGCGCAGGGCGCAATTTCGAAATGATGTAGCCTTACCCACGGCAGGGAAGTTGACGAATCGTTAACGAATGACGCACTAAGGGTGAGTCTCCCCCTAAAGGATGGAGACGATCATGGCGGCAGAGCAAAGCCAGGACAGCAAGGCGAACATCAAAGTCGAGAAGCAGCCGAATGGCCAGGTG
>JASHRR010000984.1 GCA_030037185.1 Xanthobacteraceae bacterium
GCCCTCCGCGCCGCCCTCGGCGGCGCCCGGATTGACGTGGTCGTGCAGCCAGCCGCCGGACGGCGCAAGCGCATGCTGCTGGCCGACATGGATTCGACCATGATCGGGGAGGAGTGCGTCGACGAACTGGCCGACTTCATCGGGCAGAAGACGCGCGTGGCGGCTATTACCGAACGCGCGATGCGCGGCGAGGTTGAATTCGCCTCCGCGCTTCGCGAACGGGTCGCGCTGCTCGCAGGGCTTCCGGCCTCCGCGGTCGATGAGGTGATGGCAAACCGAATCACCCTCACGCCGGGCGGCCGCACCCTGGTCCAGACGATGCGTCGCCATGGCGCCTATACCTGCCTGGTGTCTGGCGGGTTCACAATATTCACGGCGCGGATCGCGGCCCTCATCGGGTTTCACGAGACCCGCGGCAACCGGCTCATCATCGGGGATGACGGGCGCTTTGCGGGCACGGTTGCCGAGCCTGTGCTGGGTCGCGACGCCAAGCTTGCGACACTCAGAGAATTGCGCGGCAAGCTCGCTCTCGCCCGCACCGACACTCTGGTCGTAGGCGACGGCGCCAATGACCTGAAGATGATCGGCGATGCCGGCCTTGGCGTCGCGTTCCGGGCCAAGCCGCTGGTCGCAGAGGCTGCTGGCGCGCGCATCGACTATGGTGATCTCACCGCGCTGCTCTACGTGCAAGGCTATCGCCGCGAGGAGTTTGCCGAGGCGTGATCGCAAGCCCTTGCGCCAGTGCGCCCTCAGCGGACCACAACCGTCCATGCGTTGCCAAGCAACAGGGGCGACCACAAGGGCCGCCCCTGCATCACGCTAGTTCGACCGCTGCAGAGTCCGCGCGACGCTCACTGCAGGCTCAGCGCGACGAAGCGAAGCTCGCCATCCGCGTTAGCGACAAGAAAAAGTGCCGACTTGCGGCCTTCCTTCTTGAGCTGATCGACCCGCTTCTGCAACGCGTCGGTATCGCTGACCGCCTCCTGGGACACCTCGACCACCACGTCGCCCGCATTGAGCCGCTTGTCGGCGGCGGGTGATTGAGCGTCAACTCCGGTGATCACGACGCCCTTTACGCTGTCCTTGATCTTGTAGCGCTTGCGCAAGTCGTCGCTCATGTTGGCGAGGTCGAGGCCGAGGGTCTTTTGGACCAGCGTCTTCTCCGGGGGCCCTGCATCCTTGTTGGGCGTCAGCGCCGCCAGCTTTTCGCCGTCTTCAAGACGGCCAAGCTTCACCGAGCGGGTCTCTTCCTTGCCCTTTCGCACGACGATCACGTCGACATCCTTGCCGACCGGCGTATCGGCGACGATGCGGGGCAGATCTTTCATCTCCTTGATGTCTTTGCCGTCGAACCTGATGATCACATCGCCGGCTTCGATGCCGGCCGGCTTGGCCGGCCCTTTTTCGTCGACACCAGCCACCAACGCACCGCGCGCCGGCTTGATGTTGAGGCTGTCGGCTATATCGTCGGTCACCTGCTGGATGCGCACACCCAGCCAACCGCGTCGCGTCTCGCCGAAATCGCGCAGCTGGTCGATGACCGGCATCGCGGTCTTGGAAGGCACCGAGAACCCGATGCCGATCGAGCCGCCCGATGGCGAAATGATCGCCGTGTTAATTCCGATCACCTCGCCATCAAGGTTGAACAGCGGACCGCCCGAATTGCCCCGGTTGATGGCGGCGTCGGTCTGGATGTAGTTGTCGTACGGGCCCGAATTGATGTCACGGTTGCGCGCCGACACGATGCCGGCCGTCACGGTGCCGCCGAGGCTGAACGGATTTCCGATCGCGATCACCCATTCGCCGAGCCGCAGCTTGTCGGAGTCGCCGAACTGAACCGCAGTGAGCGGCTTGTCCGGCTTCACCCGCAACAGGGCCAAATCGACCTTGGTGTCGCGGCCCAAAATTTCGGCCTTGAGACGCGTGCCGTCATTGAGGATGACGGTCACCTCGTCGGCGTCGGCGATGACGTGATTATTGGTCACCACGATCCCGGAGGGATCGATAATGAAGCCGGAGCCCAGGGAGTTCACGCGCCGCGGTCCGCTCGGGCGGTTCTGGTTGTTGTCGCCCTGCCGGCGATTCTTGAAGAATTCGTCGAAAAATTCCTCAAATGGCGATCCGGGGGGCAGCGAGGGCTGCGGTGTGGCGTTATTGCGACTCTCGACACTCTGAGATGTCGAGATGTTGACGACTGCATTGATGACCTTTTCGGCCACATCTGCGATGTTGTCGGGTCCGCGCGCCTGGGCGGGCGGCGCGACGAGCGCCACCGCCGCCATGATGGCGGCGCCCGCCGCCAGCATCGCGCGATAGCGCCAACACATAAGCGAATAACCAAGACGGGGGAGCGGAAAGCCGGCCATTGGCGTCAAATCTCCTCGAAAGATCCTTTAACAAGAGTGCGCCTCTCGGCGCCATCGCGCAAGAGCGTATAATGGGCGCTCGTTCTGCCTTCAACCGCGGGCGTCGCGTCCCGCCTCCCGCCGCATTGACGGGAGCAGGGGGCGGAGCAGGACGCCGGCGGTGCCGGGCATTGGCCGAGCGACCTTACCCTCGCACCAGCCATAACACCGCCATACCTAGTACGGCGCTGAAAATTCCGACCAGGCGCAAGCCCTGGTCCGGCGTCTGCGACATCGCCGTGATCGCGCGTTTGGCGGCTTCCGGGAAGGCCGCAAAGGCGAGCCCCTCGATGACGAACACCAATCCCAGCGCTGCCAGAAAATCGCTCATCGGATGCTTGTGCGAAACGCAATGCGCACTCCCGGCCTCCCCCGCAGGTGAGGTTTAGCCTCCGCCGCTTGCGGCAGAGGGCTGTGGAGGCGCTGGCTTCGACGCGTCCTTGGGCGTTTCCTTACCGGCCGGATTCCCGAAATACTTAAAGAAATCGGAATCCGGCCGCAGCACGAGCCGCGTGTCGTTGGCGCGCAATCCAGCCTCATAGGCTTGCATGGAACGGTAAAAGGCGAAGAAATCGGGATCCTTGCCGTAGGCTTCCGCGAAGATCCGGTTGCGTTCGGCATCGCCGTCGCCGCGAATCTGCTCGGCGTGCGACTGCGCCTCCGCCACGATGACCGTGACATCGCGGTCGGCCTTGGCGCGGATCTCCTGGCTCTTCTGGTTGCCCTCGCCGCGTATGGAGGCGGCTTGACGCTGCCGCTCGGTCTGCATGCGTTGATAGACCGCCTGGCTGTTCTGCTCCGGCAGATCGGCACGCCGGATGCGCACGTCAACGACCTCGATGCCGAAGGCGCGCGCTTCGCGATCGAGCTGATCGCGTACCCGCGCCATCAGCGCGGCACGGTCGTCGCGGACCACATGGATCAAGGTGGCCTCTCCGAGCACGCGCCGCAGCGCCGCATTCAGCAGGCTCGAAAGCCGCAAGTTGGCGCCCTCGATGTTCGTCACGGTCTGATAGAACCGCAGCACGTCGGTAATGCGATAGCGAGCGAACGCATCGATCACCAGGCGGCGTTGATCGGAGGCAAAGACTTCCTGGGGCGCGTTTTCCAGGTCGAGGATGCGGTTGTCGACCGTGATAACCGTATCAATAAGCGGAGCCTTCACGTGAAGACCGGGCTCGGTGATAACCCGCACCGGCTGGCCCAGGCGAACCACGAGCGCCTGCTTGGTTTGATAGACCGTGAACAGCGCCCCATAAGCCGTGAGCAGCGCCAGCACCACGGCGGCGATCACGATGACGCCGATAGAATTGGCCCTCATCGGTTGCCTCCTGCGGGGGTTGACTGCGGCGCCTGGGCCTGCGCCCGGTTTCGCAGTTCAGGCAGCGGCAGATACGGTATGACGCCATTGCCGCCCTGCCCGGAGGAATCCAAGATAACCTTGTCGGTGCCGCCGAACAGACGTTCCATCGTCTCGAGGTAGAGCCGCTGGCGCGTCACCTCCGGGGCCTTCTTGTACTCCTCGTAGATCTTGGCGAACCGCGCCGACTGGCCGATCGCCTCAGCGACTGTCTGCTCACGATAGGCCTCGGCCGCCTGTGTGACCTGTGCGGCGCGGCCCCGCGCCTCCGGAACCACCCGCCCGGCATAGGCGCGCGCTTCGTTCTGCGCCCGCTCCTGATCGGCCTGGGCCGCCTGGACGTCGCGGAACGCATCGATGACCTGCGTCGGCGCCTCAACTTTCAACAATTGCACCTGGGTGACCGTCACGCCGGCTTTATACTGGTCCAGTGTCTTCTGGACGAGATCGTGGACCTCGCTTTCGATTCGTTGGCGTCCGCCGGTGAGAATCGGCTCCAGTTCGGAACGGCCGATCACCTCCCGCATCGCGCTTTCCGCCACCGCCTT
>JASHRR010000985.1 GCA_030037185.1 Xanthobacteraceae bacterium
CTGAACCAGGTTCATCCCGCGCAACTGACGCCGTCCTGGTTTGGAGATTCCGTCGGCCATTACGAGGGCGATGCACTGGTGATCGACACCGTTGGAATCAAGACGGGCCCATACACCATGGTCGACCAATTCGGCACTCCGCACACGCCGGCCCTGCATGTGGTCGAACGTTATCGGCTCATCGACTATCAAGCCGCAAAGGAAGCATTGGAGCGAGGTGCGAAAGAGAATGCCAGCTTCGTCAGAAATGACTCCGGAGTGGTCGTCGATCTGAACTCCAAGGCCAATCACCTGCAGCTCGAATTCACGGTCGAGGATGAAGGCGTCTTCACGACACCATGGTCGGCGACCGTCATCTATCGACCCGGTTTGGGTGTAGGGCCATTCGGCGCATGGCCGGAAGCTGTCTGCGCCGAAAATCCGCATGAATTATCCCGGCAGGCGGCGGTGCCGACTGCGGACAAGCCGGATTTCTAAGTTTGAGACGAATGAGCACGGGCGGAAGATGAACCTGTTGCCGCGTCCGTCATGGTTAATTGAAATCACAATTTCGATGTCCGCAGTGACGGCGGCCATCTCCAGCAGAAGACATCCACGTGACGGCCTGCATGGTTAGCCAACGGCCCTGGACTCGAAGGGATCAGCGACGCGAAGGGACGCGGCATGCGCCTCAGATTCGATGCGCTCCTGAAAGGACGCGGCGCGCCGACGGTTCCAGATGGTCATGGGGTGGTCGATTGACCGGCTCGGCCGCTCGCTGCAACACCTAATTAGCTTCCTTTCGGAGTTGCACGCGCTAGGCATTGACCTGATGCTGCATCAACAGGGTCTCGACACCGCCACGCAATCCGGCAAGGCATGTTTCAGATGATGGTCGTGGTTGGCGAATTCGAGCGCGCCATGACTGAGCCGCTCTCGGCCGCAAGGTTCGAAGATTCGGTCGAAGATACCGCTGCGCGACCAGCGAACGAACCGGTTGTAGATTCTTGTGGGGACCATAGACCGCGGGCGCATCCCGCCATCGCAGACCATTTCGGATCACATGGACTATCCCGCTGACCACGCGCCGGTCGTCTACGCGCGGAATGCCGCGTGTCCGCGGGAAAAAGGGTTCAATGCGCTTAAGCAAAGTGGACGGATGTAACAGCGCAACGATTGATTGGTGCGACCTTTTGCTCTTTGCCATGACAGTTAACGCGCTTTCTCCTGACAGGAACGCGGCCCATTGGTGAGCGTTGAGATCGTGTAGAACGGGCGGATGCGTCTCCGTTTCGAGCGGAATCCAAAGCAAAATAAGGGGGTTTCCACGCCCGATGCATTCGCGGTTTCACGCCACCAGGCCGGGCGCCCCTTGTCGCGGGACGCGTACCAGCCGGCGCGCCGGAAGGTCTCGGCGTCGGCTATCTTTCCGCCCGGTTGGCGCCGCGCACGACGTCTTTGCCGGATACATTCCCGAACTTCTCTTCACGAGCGAGCTAAATGCGGTCCCTCTCGGGAGAATTCGTAACAATCGCTTACGAGTGCTCGAAGCCCACGGCGATTTATCGAGTTGCATTCATTATCCTATTGTCTGGATTCGAGGGATGGAAATGCATCGGCAAAGCGGAGCGTCGTCCGAAAATTTCGCCGAATCGAAGGGAGTGCTGGCGGCACCTGCGGTATCCGCTTTGCTCCGGCTCAGAGCGCTGCCCGGGAAGGGGCCGTGGTTCTCGTCGCATCGAGCAGCCAGGCTAAGGTGGATCGCGCGAAGGAGCGGCTCCCAAAGTCGGCGGAGGGTGCGACTGTCGATCTGACCAGCGAGAGCATCAAGGCGTTTTTCGATCGCGTGTGGGCGTTCGATCATCTGGGACCGGCGAGCCTTTGTTGAGCGCGCCATTTGAAACGTTTCCTCTCGATGGGGACACACTCGCGCGGTGGCGGCTAAGCCGCAGCACCGCCGTTCCGTCCTGTGCACAGGACGCCAGTCTACCTCCGATCAACTCGAATCGCCCGCCAATCGAGTATTGCGCAGTGTTGCAGAACGGCCACTAGTCTCACATCGCCGCCGACTGTGTCGAAACTCGGACCGACGACCCTCGGTAAAGCCGTCCACTATTTTCCCGGAATCTCCGTTCTGCCAGGGCACTAGCTGATTGAACCCGCGGGCCATCGAAGCAAGAAGTATATCGTAAAGCGGTTCGCCAGCGTTAGCCGGGAGTGCAAGTGCATGACTGATCGCTGCACCATTACAATGCCAGACGACTGCTATGCGGCGGTCCTGGATGCGATTCAACGCGCCGTCATCGACAAATGTGCGTCCAAAGCTACCCGCAAGGCGGTCTTCTCGGCGCTGTCGGCATTAACCGAGCCGGGACGGATAGCAGGCGGGACGCCAGTAACTTCGGCCGCGAGGGATATGAGCGCCCCCGGGCAAACGCGGAAGCTCACGGGCTTATTTTCCAAGGCGCTACCGGTTCGCGTCTAGGAGACGAGAGAAGTTTGGCCATTCCGATGCCGAGTATCCTCGCAACTCGCTCAGTGATTTCGTGCGCCCATCTTGATCAGCTCTATGATTGGCGGCCCGTGTAAGCGCTGGCAAGTCGGTGGCCTTTGAGCGCCATCGGCCCACGGTCGGGAGAAAACCAGAGTGGCGACGAACTAGAACAATTCATTTATGAAGTTCAGCGATACTTCGCGCACCCACGGTACTAGCAATTGAATCAGCGCAACAACGCGCCGAACGACGCCATGATCCAGGCATCGGCAATTGGTGATGCAAACCAAAGGGGCAGTCAAATGACCACGAAATCAGATGCCAACATCGCAGCGTTGGCTGCATTGTTCCCAGCTGTTTTTTCCGCCAAACCATGGCAAGCGCACCGCCCGTTGAAGGTCGGCATTGCCAATGAATTGGTGGTGCGTGGCGTGCTTGGCGCGGGGGAAGTCAATACAGCGTTGAAGCAATACGTCGATCGCTTGATGTATCAGAAATGCCTCGCGGCCGGCGGCGCCCGTTTCGACCTTGAAGGTAATATCGCGGGCGAGGTGTCGAAGGAGCAGCGTTGCCGGGCTGTCAGGCTGGTCGCTCGCATCAAGGCGCGCCAGTTAGCCGAGGCCGCGACCGCCAAGGCCGAAGCCGAGAGCAAAGCCGGGAAGGCTACCACGCCGACTTCCACGCTCAACGCCAAGGTCACCGTCCTGCGCCCCCCGGCCCAAACGACTCCACCCGGCACTGGTCGACTCGGGCTCGCTGACCTCAAGCGTGCGGCGCTGGAGCGGAGGGCGCGTCAGGAGGCCAGTGCGTTCCTCGCACGCGCGTCCACGCTGCCAGCCACGTCGTAGGCCACGGGAACTGCGAGAGATCACCTACTCCAATTCTCGCTCCCGCTGCACCACGATGCTCGCTGGATAGCGGACCTTGATCCGGACCGGACACGGGCCTGACCGATAGGTGCCGTCTACCCGCTTGGAGACGTTCGCTCCTATTCTCTAGGCGTGCGTTTGCCACACGACCATTGCCGGTCGCGGCGAGCATGGCGGCCCACCGGAGAACCAAGCCTCAGCGAGACACAACGCCGTGCCCTGGCGCTACTGGCGCGTATTCCGGACGCCATCACAGAGGGCACGCTCGTGGTCGCCGTCGTCGATGGCGGCCTCGCAACGACACAGCGTGAGATTGTGACGGGGCCTAGCCGCAGGATGACAGAGGTGGTCCGCATCCGCCGTAGCTGTGCGAAGCGACACGGTTCGCCTCAACTCCCTCGAGCTGGGCCTTGAGTTTGGCGAGCTCAGTACGGCATGCCGGGAACGCGCCCACGCTCCGTGTGGTGCGTCGTACCGAAGAGGCCGCCGAAACGACACACCACGACGCGACCTCAACAAAAGCGCGGGAGAACTCGACCCGCTCAGGATCGATGACGACGTGTCCGATGAGGCACCGTTGATCGTGCGACAGCAAGCGCCGCCATCTCTGGCGCCTTGGTTTCCTAACGGCAGCGTCATCTCGTCCGCGCTCTTCGGTCCACACGAAGGGCCGGATTGCGACGCTCCATGTTGGGAACTCATGGCTGACTGCAATGTTAGCTCCTGGAGGTGTCGCGAGCGGGCTGGGTCAAAGCGACGCAAGCACAGAGCACCTCATGGCCGAACAAACCGCAAATCCCGCTTCACTCTCACGCACAAGCCGGAGAAGATTTCTCTTGGCAACTGCGTCGTCCGCGGCATTGCCGGCCATCGCTTGCACCTTGTCATCCGAATCAGCGCGCGGCAAGGAATTCCGCGACTCTGCTGAGCCCGCAAACGTATTGCTCCGCGTCAATGGCAACGAACACCGCGTCTCCCTCGACCTGCGCACCACGCTGCTCGATGCGCTGCGCGAGCATCTCCACCTTACCGGCTCGAAAAAGGGCTGCGATCACGGTCAATGCGGTGCATGCACGGTTCTGGTCGACGGTCGGCGTGTGCTGGCCTGCCTGACGCTCACGGCCTCGGTGGAGGATCGCGGCATCACCACGATCGAGGGCCTCGCGGCGGCCGAAGGCACATTGCACCCGATGCAACAGGCCTTCATCGATCACGACGCGTTTCAATGCGGCTACTGTACGCCCGGACAGATCATGTCCGCGATCGGCTGTGTTTGGGAGGGACATGCGCGCGATGACGCCGAGATTCGCGAGTTCATGAGCGGAAACCTCTGCCGTTGCGCGGCTTACCCGAACATCGTCGACGCCATTACTCAGGCCAAGCGCTCTATGAAGGGAGTCTGAGATGCGGCCTTTCTTGTTCGAAAGAGCCGAATCACCGACGGCGGCGGTTCGCGCGGCCACCAGGCAAGCGCCGGGAGCCGCGGAGGCCCAATTTCTTGCAGGGGGCACGACGCTCATCGACCTAATGAAGCTCGACGTCATGCGGCCCGAGGTCGTGATCGACATTAACGCCCTTGAGCGCTCGGCGCTCGGGCGCGTCGAAGCCGACCCTGAAGGCCTTCGACTCGGCGCGCTGGTCCGCATGGCAGACGCTGCCGATCATCCCGTCGTGCACCGCGATTATCCGGTGATCGCACAGTCGCTGTTGCTCGCCGCAAGCGCGCAGCTTCGAAATATGGCGAGCCTCGGAGGCAACGTGCTTCAGCGAACCCGCTGCACCTATTTTCGCGACATCTCATATCCCGCCTGCAACAAGCGCAATCCTGGGTCCGGCTGCGCCGCCATGAACGGGGTCAATCGTATGCATGCGGTGCTCGGAACGAGCGATCAATGCATTGCTACCTATCCAGGGGATTTCGCTCAGGCGTTGATGGCTCTGGATGCAGACGTGGAGATTATTGGGCCTGCCGGGGTGCGTAGCCTGCCATTCTCGGCACTTCACCGCATGCCAGGCGATACGCCGGACATCGAGACCACGTTGCGATCGGGGGAAATGATCTCCTCGTTCTTCATCCCGGCCTCACCGTGGACACGACGGTCGCTCTTCGTGAAGGTCCGTGATCGCCAATCCTACGAGTTCGCGGTTGCTTCAGCGGCCGTCGCCCTGGATTTGGTGGACGGGTTGGTGCGCAATTCGCGTATCGCGCTGGGCGGGGTTGCGACCGTGCCGTGGCGGGCAGAGCGCGCCGAGGACGCATTGGACGGCAAACCGATCGACGAGCGCACCGCACGTGCGGCGGCAGAGACGGCCTTCGCGGCGGCCCGTCCTAGCAACCACAACGCTTTCAAGATCGAGCTTGGGAAGCGCACGCTGATTCGCGCCCTGCAAAGTGCGGCCGCACTGCCAGCTTGATCCCGATGGAGAATTGACATGGCCAACGCCGCAGCGCCTGCGCCCCAAGCCAATATGGGCGAACCCGCCATCAGGCTCGACGCGCGCCTGAAGGTCACCGGCGACGCCCGCTACCCTTCCGACGTACCGGTCGGCAATCCAGCCTATGCGTATTTGGTGACGAGCACGATCGCGCGAGGTCGCATCGAGCGATTGGCCCTCGGCGCCGCGTTTGCCGTGCCGGGCGTCCTCGACATCCTGACGCAAGACAATACGAGCGAACTCAAAAACATTGGGTTCGGCGCGGGTCGCGGCGGAGTTTCGACTTCGATCCAACAGCTCGGTCCCGAGATCGCTCATGCCGGTCAGATCGTCGCTGTTGTGATAGCCGATACGTTCGAGGCCGCGCGCGAGGCGGCCAGCAAAGTCGGGGTGACGTACGCGGCCGAGCCGCCCAGCGCGACCTTCGGGGCGCCGCGCCTGACGGAAGACGACGCCACCAAAGTTTCGAAAATGTATAGCAAGCTGCCGAGTGTCGGTGACGTCGAAGGCGCACTCGATGGCGCCGAAGTGACGATCGATGTCGAATACGCCACGCCGACGCAGCATCACAACCCAATCGAGCTGTTCACAACCACGTGCTCCTGGATGGATGATAGGCTTACGATCCGTGAACCGAGCCAATTTGTTTACGGATTGAAGAACTACGTCGCTCGACGGCTTGTTACGGATCCTGACAAGGTGGAAGTCATCAGCCCCTTTGTGGGTGGGGCGTTCGGTTCAAAAAGCTCGATGACGCCGCGTACTGCACTGGTCGCTCTCGCGGCGAAGCGCCTCAACCGCCCAGTCAAGCTCGTCGCCACGCGCAGCCAGGGCTTTACGATTTCCACCTATCGGGCCGAAACGCGGCACCACGTCAGGCTGGGCGCTCGTCGCGATGGCAAGCTCGTTGGCTACGCGCACGAGGGCTGGGAGATCAGTTCCCGCCCAGATCCCTATGTTGTTGCCGGGGTCGCAGAGACTGCGCATCTTTACGCGTTCGGTGCGGTAAAGACCAAGGTCAACGTCGTGCATGCAGACCGCAGTACGCCAGGCTTCATGCGGTCACCTCCGATGGTTCCCTATATGTATGCGCTGGAGACCGCCATTGACGAGCTTGCCGTCAAGCTCGGGATGGATCCGATCGCGCTACGGCGCGTCAACGACACAATGACGGAGCCGATCGAAGGTAAGCCGTTCTCGAGCCGGTCACTGATGAAGTGCTACGACGAGGCTGCTGAGAGCTTCGGCTGGATGCGGCGTAATCCGCAGCCGGGATCGATGCGCGAGAATGATTGGCTGATCGGCTGGGGCTGCGCGAGCGCACTTTATCCGACCCACATCGCGCCGGCGGCGGTGCGGGTGCGGTTGTCACTGGCTGGGAATGCGAGGATCCAAACTGCGGCCCACGATCTTGGGACCGGCGCCTACACGGTGATCGGACAGATGGCGGCCGAGCGTCTCGGCGTGCCGCTTAGCTCCGTTGCGGTCGAGCTTGGCGATTCACGCTTGCCGGTAGGACCGGTGGCGGGCGGCTCCAACACCACTGCAAGCGCTTGTTCGGCCGTCATGAAGGCCTGCGACGCGATCCGCCGTAAGCTTTTTTACAGTGCGGCGACCGCCGAAGAGAGCGTGTTGGCAGGGCGCGATCCCGCGCAACTAACGCTTCGGAACAGCCAGCTCGTGGCGCACGACGGTGCTGTGGAGGACCTGGAGGAAACGTTCCGCCGTCTCGGAACGAGCGTTATTGAGGAATATGCCGAGTTCAATCCCCACGGCGCTCCACCAGACGCGGTCAAAAACCTGTATGCAGGTAACGTGACATTCGTCGGCGGTCCTGAGGGCGAAAAGATGATGTATGCCATGGGGGCGGAGTTCGTCGAAGTGCGGATCCACGCATTGACGCGGGAAATTCGCCTACCGCGCATTGTCGGGGCCTTTGCGGCCGGTCGCCTGATGAACACGCGCACGGCCCACAGCCAATTGATGGGCGGGATGATTTGGGGAATTGGATCGGCGCTGCACGAAGCGACCGAGATTGACCCGCGTTTCGCCCGCTACGTGAACGACAACCTTGCCGATTACAGCATTCCGGTGAATGCCGACACGCCTTCGGTCAAGGTCATTCTGGTGTCGGAGGAAGATCACGACGTGAACCCGGCCGGCGTCAAGGGTCTCGGCGAGCTTGCGAACGTCGGAACGGCCGCGGCTATTTCGAATGCCGTCTATCACGCAACCGGCATCCGTGTTCGCAAATTGCCTATCCGGATCGAGGATGTGCTGGAGGGATGACCGTAGGTGCGCTCGTGACTTCGGGCAACGACACGAAAGGAGGCAAAAAATGCAAGTTCGAGCTCGAGATGTGAAAGCAGGGCCGGCTCCGCTCCACACGCCAAGCGATCTGAAGCCGGATGCCGTGCGGGCCCTTTCGGGCGCGCTGAATATCCTGCTTGCCGATATGTTCGCTCTGTATCTGAAGACGAAGAACTTTCATTGGCACATGTCTGGACCGCATTTTCGCGATTATCATCTTCTGCTGGACGAGCAAGGCGATCAGATCTTCGCCACCACCGATCAGATAGCCGAACGCGTTCGCAAGATAGGCGGCACGACCTTGCACTCGATTGGCCACATCGGCCGCTCGCAACGCGTCACGGACAACGATGCGGATTTTGTTACGCCGATGGATATGCTTGCCGGATTGCGCGACGACAACAAGCAGCTGGCGGCACACTTGCGCGAGACGCATCGCCTTTGCGATGAGCAAGACGATGTTGCGACCGCGAGCTTGTTGGAAGTCTGGATCGATGAGGCTGAGCGGCGCACTTGGTTCTTATTCGAGGCGACGCGGCGAGCTGAGTCCTAAACCGGGAGCAGTAGCCAAGTAGGAAATAAAGCTATGGATGAACTCACGTCAGCGAGAGAAGCACGGATTGCCGATGCGCTGACTGAAAAAGTACTTCAGGCGTATTCCGGGATCGACAATGTCCGCCTGCGGGACATCGTAGCGTGTCTCATACGGCATCTACACGCATTCGTGAGGGAGGCGAAGCCAACCGACAAGGAGTTCGAAATCGGCTGGACCTTGATGGCGGAGATGGCGAAGTTCACCGGCGATGAGCGCAACGAGTTCCTTCTGTTCTGCGACGTAACCGGGGTTAGTCAACTCATTGAAACGATTGACCATGTGAGGCCGCAATCGGCTGTGGGATTTGCTCTTGTCGGGCCTTTCTACCGGGCCAA
>JASHRR010000986.1 GCA_030037185.1 Xanthobacteraceae bacterium
TTATGGCAGGCTTGTCGCCGGGCAGCGAACCCTGTCCGCCGACCAGACGGTCGTTGGGCCGGCCTGCCCCTTTTTCGCCGTGGCAGGCCTGGCACTTTGCTGCGAACACCGCTTCGCCCTGCTTGACGGTGCCGCTGCCCGGCGGCAGTCCGGCGCCGTCGGGTCCGATGCTGATGTCCCACGAGGCGAGGTCTTCCTTTGAGATCGGCTTGCCGAGGTTGGGGCTCTGCTGGGCAAACAGAGGCGATGCGAGCGCAAGAAGAGCGACCGGAGCAGCCGCAACCAGGATCCTACGCATAGACATTTTTCACCTCGCCATTGCCGCCGACGGCCCAGGACTGGATCATGTTGTTGTGGAAGTTGCCGCGGTCGCCGCGTAGCGCGATGAGTTGCGCACGGTTCGGCTGGACGTAGCCGGTCTCGTCGGTCGCGCGGCTTTGCAGCACCGCCGGGCCGCCGTCCCACTGCCATGCCATCCGGAAGCGGGTCACCGCCTTGGACAGCACCGGCTCCTGCAATGCGGCGAGGCCCCAGCTCTTGCCGCCGTCCGTCGACACCTCGACTTTGGCGATCTTGCCGTAACCCGACCAGGCGAGGCCCGAGATTTCGTAGAGGCCCGGCCCGCGCACCGTCAACCCGGGCGAGGGATGGGTGATGATCGACTTGCCTTCCAGCGGAAACACGAATTGCAGCGCCTTTCCGGATGGCAGCAGGATCGTGTATTTGGACGTCTCGTCCTTGGTCATGGTCGGGCCTTCGGTGAGCTTGATCCGCCGCAGCCATTTGACATTCATGTTTCCTTCGAAGCCGGGCAGCAGCAGACGCAAGGGATAGCCGTTCGACGGCCGCACGCGCTCGCCGTTCTGGTAAAGGCAGATCATGGCGTCATCGAGCGCCTTTTCGATCGGGAAGGAGCGGCTCATGCTGGCGGCATCGGCGCCTTCCGCCAGCACCCACTTGGCGGCCGGGTCGATACCGGCCTCTTGCAGCAGCACCGAGAGCTTGACCCCGGTCCATTCCGAGCATGACAGCAGGCCGTGGATCGCCTGGACGTTCGCCGCCGCCGGCTCCTTCGCAAACAGCGCGCCGCTGTTGCCGGCGCATTCCAGGAAAGCAATCCGCGATTGCATCGGGTAGCGGCCAAGATCGTCGAGGGTGAATACGAGCGGCCGCTTCACCAGCCCATGGATGAGCAGGCGATGGCTGTCCGGATTGATGTCCGGAATGCCGCTGTGGCTGCGCTCGTAGTGCAGGCCGCTCGGGGTGATCATGCCATTGAGCAGGTGGTGCGGGGTGCGCGAGGAGCCGGTGCCGCCAGTGCCCGGAGCCGACGCCCAGGTGCGGGCGACCTTTTCCTCATACTTCGAAGGCTGGCCGTAGCCGTTGAACGGCGTCCCCGGAATTTGCATCCACGACTCAACGGGAAGCGGCGTGGCGCCGGCCTGATCCACCATGGCGCCTGCGCCCATCGCGGCCGCACTGCCGGTGAGAAACATGCGGCGGTGCAGGAGCCCGTTGCCGGCAACCAGTTCGGTTTCGCTGCGAGACGTTTCCTTCATGCTCAATCCCTCCCTGCGCATATCGCATTGGGCGCACATTGTAGTCCGATCCGCCCAACAGGGAACCGGGGGACGCCATTTTTCGCGGGCGAAGGGCAGCGCCGCGGATCGAGATGCGTTCCCAGGCGCAGGGAGGGCCCGCGCCGGTGACCCCGATAAAATCGTTCGCGTGGCGCTGCGGCGAGCGCCGGCCCCCCCTTGCTCGGCGGCGCCGGTCTCACCGCATGACGAGCTGGGTCTGCGTCACCATGGCGGCGAGCTTGCCGTCGCCGCGGGTGATGCGGGTCTGCCAGACCATGGTGGTGCGGCCGCGATGGAGCGCCGTGCATTCCGCGCGCAAGGTGTCGCCGAGCGCGACTGCGGCAAAGAAATTAGTCTTGCTCTCGATCGTGGTGGTGCCGGCGCCTTCCGGCAGATTGAGGAAGGTCGCGGTGCCGCCGAGATTATCGGCAACCGCCATGACGGCGCCGCCATGGAGGCTGCCGTTACGGTTGGCGAGTTCATCGCGCACCAGGAGCTCGGCGACCACCCGGTCAGGCGACGCCTCGAGGATTTTCGCCCCGAGCAGGCGGAAGAACGGCGGCTGCAGATCGGCGACCGCCTGCAGAAGGCGGGCCGGGATGTCTTCGGCATTCAACGGAGAATTCCTATCAACCGATTGCGCGTCGCAGGCCACCAAGACTTAAGCGGCAGCAGGTTGCGGGGCCGCACAGCGCCCGTTTGTGGCCCGGATGGGCGCCTTCGCGGTCCCATCCGGGGCGTTTCCGCGGTTTGAGACTTGGATGTCGCCTGCTCCAGCCGGGCTACAGGACCGCGGGCACGCCTCGGTTGCCACGACCCTTACGGTCGCCCGGTTCGGGTGCCAGGGGCGACCGCCAGGTCTGCAGCACCGCATCAATGCGGCTGCGGCACGATGCGTATGTAAGGCCGGGGCGCCTTCCAGCCTTGCGGATAAGTCTTCTTGGCCTCTTCGTCGCTGACCGAGCCAGCGATGATGACGTCCTCGCCTCGCTTCCAGTCGGCCGGCGTCGCCACCTTGTGCTTCGCAGTCAGTTGCAGCGAATCGACCACGCGCAGCACCTCATCAAAGTTTCGGCCGGTGGTCATCGGATAGACGAGGATCAGCTTGATCTTCTTGTCGGGGCCGATGATGAAGACGTTCCTGACCGTCTGATTGTCCGCCGGAGTGCGCTGCGAGGCATCGCCCGATGCAGCCGCCGGCAGCATGTTCCAGGCTTTGGCAATCTTGAGATCGGTGTCGCCGATCATCGGATAGTTCGGCGCAAAACCCGTCGTGTCCTTGATGTCGGTCGCCCACTTGCTGTGACTGGCAACCGGATCGACCGAGAGGCCGATGATCTTGACGTTACGCTTGTCGAATTCCGGTTTGAGGCGCGCCATCGAGCCGAGCTCGGTGGTGCAGACCGGCGTGAAGTCCTTGGGGTGGGAGAACAGGATGGCCCACGAATCTCCTATCCAGTCATGGAAGCGTATGTGGCCTTCGGTGGTGTCGGCTTCAAAATCCGGGGCGGTATCGCCGATTTGAAGGGTCATTTGCAAACCTCCGCACTTTATATTCGATGGTTTGGTCACCTTGGCGGCGACCCGCAGGAACGTCATATATTCTTTTAGGAAACGCAGTTAAACAACTTGTTGCCGGGCAAGAATACCGTTTTGCGGCGGCCCGGGTGTGCGGAATAAAGCAGCTGCAAGAGCGCGTCGCACGAAAAAAATTTCGGAACCGCCTTGCAAACCGCAAGGAGACGCCGGCCTGCGAACCAGCCGAGATGCAACCGGGGCTGCAGGCAAATCGCGGGTTTCGTGCGCAGTTTTTAGGCCTCTTTTGTTGGCGCCCCGGCTGAGCATCATGGAGCGCGAGCTTCGACGGCGTGCCTACCCTCCCTTGCATGCGGGGGAGGGGGGTTCACAGTCTCATGCCATCGAGCGCCCAAAATTTGAGGGCGCTCGCGATGTGCTCGGTCATCACCCGCGAAGCGACGACCGCCGGCCGCGTGCATTTTCCCGCGCACTCGATCCTGAGCATGCGTCAGTGCCCGCATCCTCAACGCGGCCGGCGGCCGGGCGGGGGCGCCGCTAGGCAACGCGACGTATTGTTCGACATCGACGCCGACTGATGGCGGCGGTTTTGGCGACCGGTCGGTCAAATCGGTTGCTGATTTCGTGCGGGCGGTGGTGCCGCCGCGTCAAATTGCGCTCAATCCGGCGGCGTCCTCGTGGATCGTGATTCGAATTTCGGCTTCCCGGAGGTATCGTGGCGACACTTGCGGCCGCTCATTTGATCAGGCGGCGGTCGACCTCATGGTCTGACCACCTCTCCCGGGACGGCGTGGCGCGGGGACGCTCAATCCGGGGTACCGAGGGATCGGGTTGGATTGACTTTTGCCTCTGTTCCCCGCAAGCCCCCTGCCTACCTTCCCCCGGGCCTGCGGGGAGGAGAGGGCTTTGCGGAGACGGTATGTTCAAACGGATTCTGATCGCCAACCGCGGCGAGATTGCCTGTCGCATCATCAAGACCGCGCGCCGTCTGGGAATTGAGACCGTCGCGGTCTATTCCGACGCCGACAAGGACGCGCTTCACGTCGAGATGGCGGACACTGCCGTCCCGATCGGGCCGCCGCCGGCCGCCGCGAGCTACCTTGATATCGACAAGATCGTGGCCGCCTGCCGCAGCAGCGGCGCCGAGGCCGTGCATCCGGGCTATGGGTTTCTGTCCGAGCGCGAGGCATTTCCGCTTGCCCTTGCGAAGGCCGGCATCGTCTTCATCGGTCCGAACCCGAAGGCCATTGCCGCGATGGGCGACAAGATCGAAAGCAAAAAAGCGGCGGCGGCCGCGCGGGTGTCGACGGTGCCGGGCCATCTCGGCGTGATCGAGGACGAGCGGCAGGCGGTACGCATTGCCGATCAGATCGGCTACCCGGTGATGATCAAGGCCTCGGCAGGCGGCGGCGGCAAGGGCATGCGCATCGCCCGTGCCGCGGCCGAGGTCGCAGAAGGTTTTGCGCGCGCGCGCTCGGAGGCGAAATCGTCATTCGGCGACGAGCGGGTGTTCATCGAGAAGTTCATCGTCGATCCCCGCCATATCGAAATCCAGGTGCTCGGCGATAAATACGGCAACGTGATTCATCTCGGGGAGCGCGAGTGCTCGATCCAGCGCCGCAACCAGAAAGTGATCGAGGAGTCCCCGAGCCCCCTGATTGACGCCGCGACGCGCGAGCGGATGGGTGCCCAAGCCGTCGCGCTCGCCAAGGCGGTCGGCTACGACTCCGCCGGCACGGTGGAGTTCGTGGCCGGACAGGACAAGAGCTTCTATTTCCTGGAAATGAACACCCGGCTCCAGGTCGAGCACCCGGTCACCGAACTTGTCACCGGCGTCGACCTCGTCGAGCAGATGATCCGCGTTGCGGCCGGCGAAAGACTCGCGGTGGCGCAAGGCGACGTGAAGCTTGCCGGCTCGGCGATCGAATCCCGCATCTATGCGGAGGACCCTTATCGCAATTTCCTGCCCTCGACCGGACGCCTTGTCAAATATCGTGCGCCCGCCGAAGGCGCTGCGGACGACGTTACGCTGCGCGTCGATACGGGTGTCTCCGAAGGCGGCGAAATCTCGATCTACTACGATCCGATGATCGCCAAACTCATCACCCATGCGCCGACGCGCGAAGCCGCGATCTCCGCCCAGGCGCGTGCGCTCGACGCGTTCTATATTGACGGCATCCGCCACAACATTCCGTTTCTCGCGGCACTCATGCAGCATCCGCGCTGGCAGGCCGGCGAGCTGTCTACCGGATTCATTGCGGAAGAGTTTCCTGACGGCTTTTCATCGCCTGCGCCGGCAGGTGCAACCGCCCAAGCCATTGCGGCGGTCGCTGCCGCGCTCGACCACGTGCTCGGCGAGCGCCGGCGACAAATCTCGGGCCAGATGGCCGGGCGGCGGGTGGTGCGCGAGCAGCTGCGCTCGGTATGGCTCGACCGCGCCGAGATCCGGCTCGAGGTTGCGCGCGAGCGTGGCGGCATCGGCGTGCGGCTTCTCGGCGAGACTGACCGGGGGCCGGTGTCGGGCCCAGTGGTATTGCTGTCGTCAGCCTGGAAGCCGGGCGATCCCGTGTGGCAGGGCACCATCGACGGCGCTCCGGTCGCCGTGCAGGTGCGTACAATCCTCAACGGCTTTCGCCTGTTTCATCGCGGCCTCGAAGCCAGGGCCTTCGTCTATACGGAGCGCGAGTCCGCAGCCGCCAGGCTGATGCCTGCCAAAGTTGCCCCAGACACCGGCAACAAGCTCGTATGCCCGATGCCGGGCCTTGTCGTCTTGATCGCGGTTACCGTGGGACAGGAGGTCAAGGCAGGCGAGACCCTGGCCATCGTCGAGGCGATGAAAATGGAGAACGTGCTGCGCGCCGAACGCGACGGCGTCGTTAAGGCGATCTTCGCCAACAAAGGCGACAGCCTTGCGGTTGATGCCGTGATTCTGGAATTTGAGTAGCGCGTTGCACCAAGCTCCCGAGCCAACTTCAACCGTGACTCCGCGAAAGCATCGACCCACCAGAAACCAGCGGTTGACAGTCGTGCTCCCGGCGGGCCGAGGGTGGCGGCCGCGAGAATCGGCAATCGGGCTGCTAGGCGTTGCCTTGGCTACCTTATGTTGAAGCGCACCGGCATCACGAAGGACAATTCACTGTCGCCAACATTGACGGGCGGCTTTGGCATCGGCTGGGCGCGCGCCAGCATTGCAAGGCCCTCTTCGTCGAGAGCGGTCGAGCCGGAGCTTTGCACGATTCGGCTGGAGAGTAAGTGACCCTCGTGGTCAATCGAAAAAGCGACCTTCACGGTGCCCTGGTCGCCCTGCGCACGCGCTGCCGACGGGTAGCGTTTGAAATGCTCGATATGCGCGGTCAGCAGGCTCTCCCAGCGGACGACTGAGCTTGGCGGCGTTTTCGCCTGCGGCGGTGCGGTCGCGTGCTTTTCTTCGGTTGGCGGTTGCGGTTTTGGCGGCTCTGGAATTGGGAGGGCCACCTCCGCTGCGGGTTCCGGCGGCTTGGTCTCTTCCTTCTGCGGGGGCGTCGGTTCGCTCTCCTGTTCCTCCACTGGGCCTGGAGGCAGGTCTGCGGCCGGCGCCGTGGACGTGACAAGCGACTCGGGAAGATCGAGCATTACCACCGGAACGTCGATGCCGAAATCGGAAGCCTCCGATGAATCGCTGAGGAGAGCCAGTGCGCCAAGGCCGTGGGCAGCGGCCACGACTGCAAAGCAAGCAACCCAGCGCATCGCCTCCGCGCGCCGCCCCGAGAGTTCGGCAACAGCGCTCACCGCGAAGAATCCCCGTCCAGCCCGACGAGGGCGACTTTCAGATAACCGGCCGTGCGCAGCGCGTTCATCTTCTCCATCAGATTCCCGTAAGACACAGACTTGTCGGCGCGCAGAAATACGCGCTGGGTGCGGTCTCCTTTTGAAAGGCCGTCCAGGGCCGCCTGCAAGCCAGTGCTCGACACCGCAGCATCACCCAGCCACAGCGTCAGATCGGACTTGATGGTGAGAAAGATCGGCTGATCGGGTCGCGGCTGGCGCTCCGCATTGGAGGTGGGAAGATCGACCCCGACGTCGACCGTCGCCAGCGGCGCCGCGATCATGAAAATGATGAGCAGAACCAGCATGACGTCGATGAACGGCGTCACGTTGATCTCGTGAACAACGTCAAGCGAATCTTCGCCGTGGTCGAGACGGACGCTCATGGCGGTTACTCCGCCACCGGCATCGCTGCGGGGCGCCGGCGCGGATCGAACGCGTCAATTCGTGTGGCGGGCAGCTGGCTGAGGTCGCGGCTGACCAGGGTGAGGATCTCGACGCTGGTGTCGGCGAAGAGCGCACGATAGTGCGCGATCGAGCGGGCAAACATGTTGTAGATCACCACCGCCGGAATGGCGGCGGCAAGCCCGAATGCGGTCGCAAGCAGCGCCTCGGCGATGCCTGGCGCCACCACGGCAAGGTTGGTCGTGTGCAGCTTGGAAATGCCGATGAAGCTGTTCATGATGCCCCACACGGTGCCGAACAGGCCCACGAACGGCGCGGTCGCTCCAATGGTTGCGAGAATTCCGGTCGCACGCATCATCTTGCGGCCGACGCCGGCCTCGATGCGCTCGAACCGCGCCGTGATCCGTTCCTTGATGCCCTCGACATCGCGCAGATCGGGAGATCGGCGCAGTTCCGTCTTGACGGTTCCGAGCAATTCGGCGACATCCGGGCTTGCGGTCGCTGCCCTTTCGCCCTCGCTCAAAGAGCGAGCCGCCGCGAGCGATTGTTGTGCGCGGTTGAGACGGCGGCGTGCGCCCAAAAGCTCCACGGTTTTGGCGAGCCAGATGGTCCAGGTCAGCAGCGAGGCGAATATCAGGCCGAGCATCACTACTTTGACAATGATGTCTGCCGACATGAACATGCCATACGGCGTCAGGTCTCGCGGCAATAGAGCTGAAGCTGTTTGCTCCGCGGCAGTTGCCGCATCGGTGGACCGCTCCGCGGCGGCTGGACCGCCTGGCGGCATCTCCGATCGCTCAGCGGCACCTGACGGCGCAACGGGCGTCGCAGGAGGCGCCACAATTTGAGGCGCGGCGGTAGCTGCTGCCGGTGCCGCAGGTGCAGCATCGGCACCTGACGGCGCAACGGGCGTCGCGGGAGGCGCCACAATTTGAGGCGCGGCTATAGCGCCTGCCGGTGCCGCAGGTGCAGCAGCCGAACCTGCGGGCACGCGTGCGCCGGCCTGCGGTGCAGGCGCGCGTTGCGGCCTCGCCTGTCCGTAAGCACAGATCGGACCGCAAGCTATTACCAACGTCAGAAGCACTGCACCGGGGATAATCGTGATCCATTTCCAGGCGGGCAAATGCCGCCTGGCGAGGGTTGGGGGCCGACGCAACTCGGCGTTGGTCGCGCCCGGGCAGGCCGGTCCGGCGGATTTGTATTGGTGGTTACGACGGCGCAGGCCAGCCGCGCGCCAGGCTCGTGGTCGTACATGGCGGGCTCTTGGACATGCCGCGGGCCGCGAAATCACCAGTGCGTCGCCGCCAGATAGCTCTCCCATTCCACTCGACCTAGCCATACTTCAGACACCCCGAATGTTCCCGCACAAACTCATTTGTCTCATCTACGTACTCGACCTCGCGGCGATGAACACGGCGACCTGCTAGGGAATCCGAGCGGGTGACCGGCTCAGCCGGTACCTCAGACGTGGGGAGGGCCGCGGGCGCCAAAGGCGAGGCGGGAAAATGAGACTCGCTCACAGCCGACAAAAGGCCATCGCACTCTCTCGCTGAATAAACGAGGTGCCGGAATGATCGCCAGGATTGTCAGAACTAGCGTGCCGGCGAGACCGATAGTCGCACAAATAGCACAGAACCCGCCCGAAGGATGGGCCGGGTTCTTTTGCACGGGCGAACCAGCAGAACCCTCGCCATCATCGCCCGCCTGCGCCGACACAATCGGGCTATCACCGATTCTGCTGAAATGGACGTGGCCGAAGGCAACGTAAAGCTGGCAGGCCAACGCAAAACACGCCGCCCAAGCGATCCCGCCGCAGTTTGCCCTAAACCAGCTCATGGTGTGCCCGATGTCCAAAGCGAAAGCGACCTTTCGCAATCCTCGCATCCTACCAAACCCGTTCGCTTTGTGAAATATAAATAATACGTTGAACTATAGTCCCCTAGGCTATATCGAGATCGGCTCCGCGGCAACGAGCAGAGTAGGAAAGGATCGGCTCATGGAAACATTTTAGCGACATCGTCAGATGAATGCGAAAAATATTTACTCAGTATCACTCACCTATAGTCATGTATACTATCGATTCTGTCGAGCAAACTATGCGACAGCATATAGGTATCAAACTTTCGAGCTCGCCCGGCGCAATTCATTCCTTACATATCCGCGACGAACCAACCGATTCCATCGTTGAAGTCCTGTCGTCCTGCGCTTTGCGAAGGCCACGCGCTCGCGATTAGAACTGGGAGTCGGCACCGCCATCGTGTTGGTGGTGTTGCCGTGGCGTACGATTGCACGTCAAAGCATGGGTGCTTTTCGATAGCTGTGGTGAGTGGGCAACGACGGTGAACAGAGTGGGTCTATACCCGCTGCGGGCGGAGCGTTGCTGCCAGAGCACCGGTCAGTTTAATGTCCTACCATGGCGTTATTTTAACTCAATATGCCAAGGATTAAAAAAAAGTCTGTGGCGGACATTGATTATCACGCACCGCTACCGCGGTGTTGCGGTTGGCCTCCTGATGGCGAGCTGGTTCATTCGCGGCATTGTCATCATGTACCCGGGTTTTCCGCAACCGGCCGGCAGCGAGAGGCTGCACGGTTTGCCGCCGATCGCGTGGGCCGATTGCTGCCGCATCGATGTGTGCCTGATGGCCAGCCAGTTGGGCGTGCCGAAGTCGAGATGCTATCGGGGGCTCCCGTCCGCCTGCCGCGTGGGGGAGGCGGTTAACGTCCCAACAGTATAGTGGCCCACCCTATCTATCCCGGGGTAGGGGTTAGCTCTCATCCCTGTCACTACAGGAAAAACCACTTGCATTCAGGGAATCAAAGATTTTGGCCTTGAGCCGATTGTCCTAACCCCCTGGACGGGATATACTTGCTTTATGTCAGAGAACCCCATTCACGCATCGCATCCCGATATCGTCAAGCGGCTCAAACGCGCGCAAGGACATGTGCGTCGCGTCATCGCCATGTTCGACGAAGGGCGAAGCTGCCTTGATTTGGCGCAGCAGCTGTATGCGGTCGAGAAAGCGATCAGCGAGGCGCGGCGGCGGCTCATTCATGATCACGTCGATCATTGCCTGGATTTGGCGACGAATGGGAGCGGCGGTCCGTCCTTAGCGGCGGTCAAGGAATTCAAGGCGATCTCCCGTTACCTGTAGCTCGAGCTTGCCTGGCATGCGCGGAGACGCCGGCGTTACGGAGCAGGCCTATGGTGTTATCGTTCGCCAATCGAGGTCTTGCCGTCGCATGGCGTGGCGCATTCAACGCCGGCACTGTCGTAGCCGTGCTCTGCTGGTGCCTGTTTTTGACAGGTCCGGCACCGGCTCACGAAGGCCATGACCTCCTATCGAACCAGGACAGCGCGCCTGCGGCGAGCCTGCCGAGATTTTCGGCATCGTCGGAGCTTTACGAGCTTGTGGGCGTCCTCGACGGATTGCGCCTGACGATTTATCTCGATCGCTTCCGCGATAACGTGCCGGTTACCGACGCCAATATCGGTGTCACGATCAACGACA
>JASHRR010000987.1 GCA_030037185.1 Xanthobacteraceae bacterium
CACCTCGATCGGATTGCGTTCGAAAGAGTTTCCGCCAAACCGCAGCTTGGCGCCGGTGAGCAGATCACCGGCGCACCGTTTTGCCTTCGTGGCCGCCGAGATTGATGTGGCGCCAGGCTTACCCGCGGAAATCGCCTTCTTGGGGCCGCGCCGCTAAAGCCCACTGGGCCAGCGCGGTCTTAAGCCAGTTAGCGCCCTACGCTGACGATTGGATCGACCTTGCGGGCGCAAGCCCAGGAGATAAGACCCGCGCCTGCGCGGTGGTGACCATTGTCGCCGCCGCGGCCGCCGGTAACTGGCTCGGCATGATGGGGGACATCGATACCGCATGGTTGTGGTTGTTAAACCAGCGTCTTCCTTACCATCCGGCCCGGCCGTTTCTGGCACGTCGGGTTGTGCATATTGTGGCGCCTGCTGGTGTTTGAAGAACCACCGCTTATCAACCTAAATGAACACGGCACATTTCTGATGCTGAACCATGCAAGACGGTTTGTTCGGCGCCTTCAGTCTCCATTGCATCACGATTCCTGACCGGTCAACATTTTCGTCGTCGGTTCTTCTCGCAAAAGCTTTAGCAGATGTTACAAACAGCTTCCTTACAGGAAAATTGTTTAAAACCAGATTCTGATAACTTTCACTATAATATACGTACCAGTTATAGTTATATCAGACAATACGCAGCATTCTGATGGATGTCCCCCGTCCAACGCATAGACGTCAGACGAATTCTCTCAGCCTGCAGTATGTTTCGCAATTGCCGCTGGTTCATGGCGCAGAACTCCCTGTAGTCAGCGAAGTCTTTCCGCAACGCCGCGATCAGGCGATCCGATGCTTAGTGTCAATCTTGTCGCGAGCAAAGTCACGGCTGCCGCCTTCTCTGATGGAATAGCCCCGGAATCCGGTCGTCGCAGCTGATGACCTCCTTCTGTCCGGGTTGCAAATTTTATTCCATTGAGCGTTTTTGCTGTCAGCTTTAACAGAATGTCTCACGGGAAGATGCCGGGACAAGTGAAAATTAAGTTTGCTGCAATGGCAGCTATAGCAAGATAGAATGTTTTGCAATATTCTGTTTCTGCGATTATTTTTCGTGTTGGGACGAAAATTGAAGCCCGTCGAAACGGGCTATATACTGAAAGGACAGAGGGTCGTTGGCGTCTCCTGAACACCACGGGATGCATCAACGCCCAATGCGCGCGGATTTGGCGGACCACGATCGGAGGAATCATGAGCGCGTGGCGGCGAGAAGTCCTTTTTTTGATTTTGTTGACGGCACCAGCGACAATGCCCGCCTTGGGGCAAACGGAAGCACCCGCGGCAGCCAGCAGCAGTCCGCAAGCCGCCTCCATCCCGGATTTCTCCGGGATATGGGCCCATCCCTACCTGCCCGGTTTCGAGCCGCCAGCATCGGGGCCCGGCCCGGTCTTAAACAGATCGCGCTCACGCAATGGGCGGGCCAACTTCAACCAGCTGGTCGGTGACTACACCAATCCGATTTTGAAGCCCGAGGCGGCCGAAATCGTGAAGAGGTACGGCGAGATGTCGCTGGCCGGGGTGGGCTATCCGACGCCGAGCAACCAATGTTGGCCTGGAGGAGTGCCCTACATCTTTTGGGACTACCTCATGCAGATGTTCCAGCAGCCAGACCAGATCACGATGATTTACCGCCATGGCAATGAAGTCCGCCGCGTGCGCTTGAACCAATCCCATCCCCCGCAAGTGAAGCCGTCCTGGTACGGCGATTCGGTCGGCCATTATGAGGGGGACACCTTGGTGATCGACACCATAGGGATCAAGATCGGACCGTTTGCCATGGTTGACATGTACGGTACGCCGCATAGCCCGGCTCTGCACGTGGTGGAGCGTTATCGCCTTGTTGACTACGAAGACGCCAAAGACGCGCTCGAACGCAACGAGAAAGAGAATGCCCGCGGCGTTTATTCGGACTTTGACGCCAACTACCGGGGCAAGGTGCTGCAGCTTCGTTTCACCGTTGAGGACGAGGGCGTGTTCACCATGCCATGGACGGCGACCATCACCTATCGGCGCGCCCTGGGATCATGGACCGACCTTATCTGCGCCGAAAACCGCAATGAACCGACGACCCGAAAAGAGAGCGCTGTTCCGACCGCAGTCAAGCCGGATTTCTGAACGCCTGCTCGTTGGCAGCGGCCTAAACCAACAAGCAATGACTCGGGGCGATTCAGCCTGGTCCTCGGCGCTGTGGCGGGCCACGCCCGCGACACCCGCGCTTCAAAGCGACCGGCTCTCGGCGCTTGCGCCCCGCCTGCTCGCCGCCGCTACCATTTTCTGGCATCAGGGCAGAATAGCAGCGTGACGGCAAGCCAGCCGTGGAGCCATCGCTTTCAGGAAATTTTATACGGAGGCCGGTCGAAACCCCTCGCCGACAGCGTGAAGATTTCGACACCCGCTTCGGTGACGCCGACCGTATGCTCGAACTGGGCCGAAAGCGAGCGGTCGCGGGTCACTGCCGTCCAGCCATCGGACAACACCTTCACGTGAGGGCGGCCGAGATTGATCATAGGCTCGACGGTGAACAGCATGCCTGGCCTGAACACCGTGCCTTCGCCGCGGCGTCCGACATGGACGATATTGGGCTCGTCATGAAACAGCCGGCCAAGCCCATGGCCGCAGAAATCGCGGACCACGCTCATGTGCTGGGCTTCCACGAAGGTCTGGATGGCAGCGCCGATGTCGCCGGTGGCACCGCCTGGCCTGATCGCCGCAATGCCGCGCATCATGGCCTCATAGGTGACGTCGATGAGCCGCTCTGCCCGACGCGGGATTTCGCCAATTGGGTACATGCGGCTCGAATCGCCGTGCCAGCCATCGACGATAAGGGTGACGTCGACGTTGACGATATCACCTTCCTTCAACGGCTTCTCGTTCGGAATGCCGTGGCAGACGACGTGGTTGATCGACGTGCAGGTGGATTTGGCGTAGCCTCGGTACATCAATGTCGCCGGCATTGCCCCCTGGTCCATGGCGAATTCGAACACCAGCCGGTCGATATATTCGGTGGTGACCCCGGGCCCGATCTCCGGCACCAGCATATCGAGGCATTCCGCCACGAGCCGCCCAGCCTCGCGCATTCTGGCGAACGCCTCCGGCCCATGAAGCTTGACGTGCCCGGTCTTGCGCAGAGGCGCCGTCGCGGCATCGACGTAATTCATCGTCATTCCTGATAAAATCGAGGCTCCGCCGAATGTAAGCGGTCACGGCAACGACGCAAGTCGGAAAAACCCGTTCACCCGGCAAAATCCCCTCCGCTGCTCGCGGGCAGAACCTGCGCAATCGGTCCCTCAGCCCAGCACCGGGACCGCACCGGCGACCGCGATTTCCGTCTTCGATATCAGGCAGCGATAGGCGATCGCCTCAACCCCCGCGATCCGGGCCCGGTCGAACGCAACCCCATAGGTGGGGTCGATGTCGCGCGCCAGCGCGAACCGATCAGCCGACCCGATCTGCACCAGAAATACCATCACGGCCCGATGGCCCTGCGCCGCCATGGCGGCGAGCTCCGCGAGATGCTTGGCGCCGCGCGCCGTGACCGCGTCGGGAAACTCGGCGAGCCCACTGGCACGCATCAGGTGCACGTTTTTCACTTCCACGAAGCAGCGCGACTCGCCCTCTTGTTCCAACAGAAAATCGATCCGGGAATTGCGGCCGTATTGCACCTCCCGTCGCAGCGACCCATAGCCCGAAAGCTCCTTGATCTCGCCGGCCCTAATCGCCGCCCCCACCAGCGGATTCGGCTGACCTGTGTTAACGCCGACAAGCTCGACGCCGCAGCCAAGATCGACTTCCGCCAGCTCCCACGAATAGGGCAGTTTGCGCGCCGGATTGGCAGATTTGGAGAGCCAGACTTTCGTGCCGGGGGCGGCAAGCCCGGTCATGGCGCCTGGATTGGCGACATGGACGGTCGTCTGCTCGCCGTTCGCAAGCGCCACGTCGGCGAGGAAACGCTTGTAGCGGCGCAGCAAGGTGGCGGGAATGAGCGGTGAGGGAAATTGCATAGGCTAATTTATTGGCTCACACGAGTTCGCTCACCATCGATACCAATGCGGACGATCTCGCCGAACGATTGCTCTGCCACAACCGCGACCCGAGGTGCCGCGCGACAACCTCGACCGCGGCGGCTCCAGGCGGCAAGCGGGCGGCGACGGCATCCGCCAATGTAAGCTTCTCGATCGGGCGGCTGTGCAGCCCGCCGCCTTTCGCCAATTGCTCGGTCAACTCGCGGCCGATCGGGATATGCATGCAGCCTCAAATCTTGGACAGCTCGTAGGTCGACGGTGCGAACATCTCGTCCACCTCGAGCTTGCGCGCCGAAAGCCCCTGCGAGAAGGAATAGCGCGTCAGCGTTTCCAGCACGTGGCGGTTCTCTGCAACGCCGTAGCTCCAATAATTCTCGCCCATCGTTTTGCGCACCCGGTCATATTCGGCCACGCTCCATGGCAGCGACGTCGCGAGGTGGCCGATCTCACCGAGCTCCTTCATGCAAAGCGCTTTGGCTTTGAGGAAGGCCTTGTAGACGCTGACAGCAAGCCACGGGTGGCGGTCGGCCAGGGAGCGGCGAATCCCCACGGCATGCATGATCGGGAATATGCCGGTCTTGCGAAAATAGGCCTCCTCGACGGCCGGGTAGTCCGCAAACATCCGCCCGACATGCGGTGCTCCATCGAGAAAACATGATGGCGCCCGCGCGCTGAGAAGCGCGTCAATCTCGCCCTTGGCAAGCAGGTCGGAGAGAGTACGATGCTCAGCAATAGCCGCGTAGTCGACGTCGGCCGGCAACTTGATCTTGGCGCGCTCCTGGCGGCCTGCCTGTTCGAGGCCGCCGCGCCGCCATTTGATGTCGCTCGCCCTGACGCCGTATTCATCTTCCAAAATGCCCCTGATCCAGACATTCGCCGTCATCTGGTATTCGGGCAGCCCAACCGTTCGGCCTTTGAGGTCCTGCGGTCCCTCAATGCCGCGATCGGTGCGGATATAGATCCCGCTGTGGCGGAACAGCCGCGACACGAACGCCGGGATCGCGAGGTAATGCGATTCCCCGCGCGCCGCCGTCATCATGTAGCTGCTCATGGAAATTTCGCTGATGTCGAATTCATTGAACTTGAACGCACGGTGAAACGACTCCTCGGGTTCGAGAGCCACGGCGGTGACGTCGCAGCCCTCAACCTTCGCGCGGCCATCGAAGATGGCGCGCGTGCGATCGTACGCGCAGACCGCCAGACTCAGTTGCACCGTCATCAGGTCCTCCTGCCTCCCGCCCTACTCTCCTCTGACGCGGGCATGCTGCCCCGCTTTTTCGCAATCAGGGGGATGCCCCCGCCCCGAGCGAGGATGGGCCGGGCCATGTTGTGTCGCGCTGCCGCCCCGGTGTCAAACCTGCAGCGCAGCCGTTCAGATGACGTCAAGCGGGCTGCGTTGACCATCCGAGCTGCGTGATGATAGACAAATACAGGTGTCTTTGGCCGAGCTGCACTGCGCGATCAGAGTTTTTTCTTGAATGAAGCTGCCCGCATTCGACTACGCATGCCCAACGACCGTTGCCGAGGCCGTGACTCTGCTGGGGTCGCGGGACGAGGCCAAGGCGCTCGCCGGCGGACAGAGCCTCGTGCCCATGATGGCGTTTCGGATCGCGTCGCCCTCGCTGCTGGTCGATCTGCGCAAGCTTTCCGATCTCCGGCAGATCGCAATCGACGCAGGAGGGGTGCGCCTTGGCGCCATGGTGCGCTGGCGCGATATCGAAGATGAAAGGCGGCTCAACGCCGCTCATCCGCTGCTCAGGGCCGCGGTCTCCCATGTGGCTCATTACCAGATCCGCAATCGCGGCACAGTCGGCGGCAGCCTCGCGCATGCCGATCCGGCCGCCGAGATGCCCGGCATCGCAGTGACCTGCGACGCCGAGATCGCGGTCACCGGCATAGCCGGGCCGCGGGTGATCCGCGCCGACGATTTCTTCATCGCACCGCTGACCACGGCGCTCACGGCCGACGAGATCATCACCGAAATTCGCCTGCCGCCGTGGCCGGCACAGCGGCGCTGGGGTTTTCGCGAGTTCTCGCGACGGCGTGGCGATTTCGCGATGGCGGCGGCCGCCGTGTTCTTCGATGTCGATGACGCCCGCAAGGCGTGCAATGCCCATATCGCTGCCATCGGGATCGGCGATCGGCCGATCCGGATTGGACAGGCCGAGGCGGAGGTCAATGGCAGGGTCGTCGATGCCGCGGTGAGCGAGCGCGCCGGACGAGCCGCTTCGGCAAGCGTAAACCCGCAGAGCGATATTCACGCGAGCGGCGCCTATCGCAAGTCGCTGATCGGCACTATGGTGGAGCGCGCGCTGCAAAGCGCTGCCGCGGCGAAATTTGCGTGAGAACGGCACCATGACAAGAGACCCTGAGAGGGCGCGCCCGACGGCTTTGATTCGCCGCGAGATCCCCCTCCCCGGCCGTCCCCCGCAAGCGGGCAGGGAGTGAGCCACGTGGTCAGACCGCCATGCCCGTAAGCTTCGAAGTCAACGGAAAGCCGGTGACCGTCGAGGTCGAGCCGCGCATGACGCTGGTCGACTGCCTGCGCCACCAGTTGCGGCTGACGGGGACGCATGTGGGCTGCGAGCACGGCGTATGCGGCGCCTGCACGATCCTGGTCGATGGCGAGGCCGTACGGGCCTGCCTGATACTCGCCGTGCAGGCTGAAGGCTGCAAGGTCGTCACCATCGAGGGCCTGTCCAACGACGAGGAGCTGACACCCTTGCAAGCCTCGTTCCGGCGCCATCATGCGGTGCAATGCGGTTTCTGCACACCCGGCATGATCACGACCGCCCACGCCCTGTTGACCGAGGAGCCCGATTGCGACGCCGACCGCGTCCGCGAAGTGCTATCGGGCAACATCTGCAGGTGCACCGGTTACATCTCTATCGTCGAGGCCGTGCTCGATGCGCGCAGCGCCTATCGGGCGCGCGAATCACAGCCATGAGGAATTCCTTCGTCGGCAGCCCAGTCGAACGGCGGGAGGATTTGCGGTTCGTCCGCGGCCGCGGGCAGTATGTCGACGATCTCAACGCCGATGCAGTGCTCCATGCGGTGATCCTGCGCAGCCCCGTTGCGCATGGCCGCATCAGATCAATCGACCCCTCGGCGGCCCTCAAAATCGCGGGCGTCCACGCCGTAATCACGGCGCGGGACATGCCGGGCGGACCGCCCCGGATCGCGATGCGATTGCAGCCGCTGCCGGAATTCCAGCCGTTCGAGCAGAGCGTCGTGGCGGACACGAGAGTCCGCTATGTGGGCGAGCCGATCGCGGTGGTGCTGGCGAGCAGTGCCGCCCTCGCTGAGGACGCGCTGGACCACATCGTGGTGAACATCGAACCACTTCCGGCCGTCAACGGCTGCGAAGCGTCGGCCAGAGGTGACAGGCTGCTGTTTGCGGAGCAGAGCACCAACTGCGCCATGGCGTTCACGGCGCAATGCGGCGATGCCGACGCCGCATTCAGGGCCGCAGCTTACGTGCGGCGCGAGACGTTCCGCACCGGGCGGCACTACGGCCTCACTCTCGAGCCGCGGGGCGTGATGGCCGACTGGGATGCCGCCACAGGCCGGCTCACCGTGTCTGGAGCCGCCAAAGTGCCGTTCTTCAACCGCCGGATTCTCGCCGGGCAGCTAGGCCTGCCTGAACACGCCATCGCGATGGTCGAAAATGACGTCGGCGGCGGCTTCGGGGCGCGCGGCGAGTTCTATCCTGAGGATTTTCTCATCCCCTTCGCGGCGCGCCTCACCGGGCGCCCGGTGAAGTGGATCGAGGATCGGCGCGAAAACCTCATGGCCATGAACCACGCGCGGCAGGCGCAGGTCGAGGTCGAAATCGCCTGCGCGCAGGACGGCACCATCCTGGCGCTGCGCGGCCACGCCCACGTGGACATGGGCGCCTATATGCGCACCAACGGCGCTGTCGCGGCCCGCAACATCGCGCAGTTCATGGCGGGGCCATATCGGATCCCCAACGTCAAGCTGCAATCTTCGCTCTGGATGACCAACAAGACTCCGGTCGGCACCTATCGGGGACCGGGACGGTTCGAGACTGATTTTTTTCGCGAACGCCTGTTGGATTTGGTCGCCAAGGACCTCGGCATCGATCGCGTCGAGCTTCGTCGTCGCAATCTTATCTCGGCCCCCGACATGCCCTACCGGCTGCCGGCGATCGCGCCGTTTCCGGCCTCAGACGAGACCGACAGCGGCGATTATCGCATCACGCTCGAACGCTGCCTTGAGGAATTCGGCTGGGCGGACAAGGCAAAGCTGGCGGGAAAGCTGGTCGACGGACGCTACCATGGCCTCGCTGTGGGCTGCTTCATCGAAGGCGGCGCCGCCGGCCCCAGGGAGACCGCGCGGCTCGCGATCAACACCGACGGATCTGTTGCGGTCTTCATCGGTTCGTCGGCGGTCGGCCAGGGCGTCGAAACCGTGTTCGCGCAGATTGCGGCCGATGCCCTGGAAATCAACATGGACCGCATCAGCGCCGTCCATCACGGCTCGACCGCTTACGTCAGCGACGGCTACGGCGCCTATCACTCGCGCTCGGTCGTCATGGGCGGCTCGGCGCTGCTTGATGCCACGAAAAACCTTCACCAGCTGATCCGGGTCACCGCATCAAGGCGGTTGGGCTGCACGCCGCCCGAAATCAACATCAGCGAGGACCGAATTATCGGTCCCGGAGGGGTCTGCGCGCGCTTTGCGGATTTCGCCGGGCTCACGGCCGAAGGCGTCTTTGTCAATAACAAGCACACCTACACTTACGGAACCCATGCGGCCCACGTGACCGTGGATGCAAAAATCGGCCATGTTGAGATCGTCGATTACGTGGCGGTCACAGATTGCGGCCGTATCATCAATCCAATGACGGTGCGGGGCCAGGTGATCGGCTCGCTCGTCCAGGGGCTCGGCGGAGCCCTACTGGAAGACCTGCACTACGACGAGGACGGCCAGCTCCTCACCGGCTCGCTTGCCGACTACCTGCTGCCGACCGCGAGCGATTTTCCCAACCTGCGCGCGATCATCACGGACATGTTCCCGTCGCCGATCAACCCGCTCGGCGCCAAGGGCGCCGGCGAGGGCGGCATCATCTCGGCCGGCGGCGTCGTGGCGAATGCGGTTGCAAATGCGCTTGGCGCTTTCGGTGTCGAACCGCGCGAGCTGCCGCTTACGCCGCAGCGCATTTGGGAAATGGTCGAGGCTGGGCAGATGAAGTCTCGGCTTGAGATTGAGTCGCACGCCTGAGCCGCAAACCGCGCAACAGCACAACGTCACCGCGCGCCTCGCCATCAGACATCCCGGTCAACCATCGCGCGTCCCCTCCCTTGAACATTCTGCAGCGCAACAACGCGTCACCCGCAGCCACACGTCGCGAATCCGCAGGCAAAGGGAACCGTCGGGCGAGGTCGGGCAGCGTTTGTTGACGAAGGGTTCCGGTCGACCCTAGTGTCTGTTAATTCAGTTTCCGTCATTCCGGCGCACCGCAAACCGGCAAGCCCGGAATCCATAACCCCAGGCCTGTGGTCATGGGTCCGGGCTGTTCGCGGCGCTCGGGGCCCGCAACGACAGCCCCTGAAAGTTGCATCGCTGAGGAGTGAGCCAATGGGCGTCGCACGCCATCCGCGTCCCAAGGAACTGGTCGGGGTTCCGATCGATGAGATCATGAACCGCTACGTCGCCCGCTTCCGTGATCGCAAGCCCGATTGGGCGGCATTCGAGGATGCCAGGATCGAAGGCTACAAGCGCGCGCAGCACCGCTTCATAGGCGCCGGCGGCTCCGGCAAACATGGCGACCCGACCGTCATTCCGGCCGGCAATTTCACGTTGTCGATCATGTTCGTGAACCCCGGCCAGGGCAATGCCGCCCACACCCATGAAGTCGAAGAATGCTTCTTCGTCCTGCAGGGATTTCTCGACGTATTCGTGGAGGATGAATCCGGCAATCGCGTCACCACGCGCCTCGGCCCGTGGGAGTGCATCTCCTGTCCGGCCGGCGTCATTCACGGCTACCAGAACGATAGCCTAGAGCCCGTCTATTTCCAGGTCATGCTCGGTCGCGGCAAGCCGGAAACCATGGGCTATGCGGACAATGAGCTTTACGAGCGGCGCGATCATCACCTGAAGGCGGTGTAATGCCCGGGCTCGGGGATGTAAGTCTTGTTGGAGTTATCCGCCTGCCTGATCAGGTTTGCTCCGTCACATCGGCTTGAACGCGCGGTCAAGCTCGACATCGATCAGCATCGTCGCATTCTCCGTCAGCGCCTTTCCGATCAGGTCGGTCGCGTCGCGTACCGTGTTGGCGCGTTCTGCCGCGACGCCGAGCGAACGCGAAAGGCCGATGAAGTCGATCGCCGGATCGAGGAGCTCCATCCCCACATAGGTGTCGACCTGCTCGGCGTGCCCGCGCAGCCCGTGAAGGCGCTGCTTGAGGATGCGATAGGACGTGTTGTTGAGGATCACGAACACGACCGCAATCCTGTAATGGGCCGCCGTCCACAGCGCCTGGATCGTATACATGGCGCTGCCATCGCCGATCAAGGCGACCACCGGCCGATGCGGCAACGCAAGCTTGATCCCGATCGCCGCCGGCAGGCCCCAGCCGATGCCGCCGCCGCGCAGTCCGAAATAGCTCTGCGGATCATCGCTGCGGATGAGCTGGCGGATGCCGGGCGCCGACGACAGCGCTTCCTCGATCACCACCGCGTCCTTCGGCAGCATGTCCCCGATCGCACCGAGAAGCGCGAGCGGCTGGATCGGCGTCGTGTTGGCGAGCGTGCGGGCCTTGGCGCGCAGCGCCTCGCGGTCGGCGACGGAAGCCTCGCTCGCGGTCGCCAGGCGTGCCCGCGCCGCTCCCCGCGCCGCGCTGGTCATCCGCTCGCGCACCATGGCGGAGAGTTCGGGCAGCGTGCTCTTCGGGTCGCCCAGGATCGCAGCCGCGGCCGGATAGTTCTTGCCGATCTCCCAGGGGTCCGTATCGAGGTGGATCAGCGGCATACCGGGCGGCATCGGGTCGACGTTCGAAGGCAGCGACAAGGTGAAAAGATCGGCGCCGACCGAGACCAGCGCGTCGTATTCGTCCAGCACCTTGCGCACCGCCGGCTGAAGCCGGGTCACATTGCCGCGAAACAGCGGGTGGGAGGCTGGGAATGAGGCGGTGTTCGGCACGAACTCCGCATACACCGGCGCCGCGATCAGCTCGGCGAATGCGACAAGCTCGGCGAACGCGCGGCTCTGCGCCACAGCGTCACCCGCCATGATGACAGGGCGTTTCGAGGCCGCGAGGATCGTTGC
>JASHRR010000988.1 GCA_030037185.1 Xanthobacteraceae bacterium
GAGGTGAGCAGCCAGGAAAACACCGCCGCATTGGTGATAATGTAGAGGATCATGGCGCTCATCGACGACGCCCTGAGCAGCACGGCCGGCACCTCGGCGAGGCTCATCTCCTTGTAAACGAACACCGCAATGAAAAACGCATACATCGCTGCCATTGCGGCAGCCTCGGTCGGGGTGAAAAGGCCCGAATAGATGCCCCCCAGGACCAGGATGATCAGGAACAGACCCCAAAAGCTTTCGCGAAAGGCGCGCAGGCAATCGCCCCAACTGGCGCGTTTCATGCGCGGATAGCCGTTGCGCCACGCCCGGTACCAGGTGGTCGCGCCCAGCATCGCAGAAAGCATCAGGCCCGGCACCAGCCCGGCGATGAAAAGTTGGCCCACGGAGGCCGAGTCGACGATCGCACCGTCGGGCCCCTTCGGCTGCATGCCGCTGGTTGCGACCGCAAAGATGACGAGGTTGATCGACGGCGGGAACAGGATGCCGAGCGCACCTGAGGTTGCGATCACGCCCGCGCCGAATCGCGGCGGGTAACCGTTCTGCAGGATGGCCGGCAGAATGATGGAGCCGATGCCGACCACGGTCGCAACCGACGAGCCAGAAATCGCGGCAAACAGCGCGCAGGCGACAACGCCCGCCAGCCCAAGGCCGCCATACCAATGGCCGATCAGCGAGGTCGCAAAGTTGATCATGCGCCGCGCGACGCCGCCGGAGGTGAGAAAATTGCCGGCCAGGATGAAAAACGGGATCGCCATGATCTCGAAGCGGTCGATGCTGGTGAACAGCTTGAGCCCGACCATCTTGGGATCGACGCTGGAAAGGATGAACAGGTAGGTAAGCACCGACAGCCCAAGCGCGATCGAGATCGGCATGCCGGTTGCCATCAGGGCGAGCAACAACGCAAACAGCAGCGCCGCCCGCACCGATTGCGACAGCTCGATGATCTCGAAACGCGCCAGCACACAGATAAGCGCAAGTACGACCGGTATGAGCACGATCAGCATCGCCGCGATGCTGCCGGAACGCGGGCGTGCAAGAGTTTGGGACTGGGCGGTCATTGCGCGGGCTCGGCAAGGGGTGCGGGCGGCTGGCCCTGGTATTCGATGCCGTGCCCCTGATGGGGCACGAGGCCCGAATCCTGATAGCGCCACATCACCTGCAGGAAGCGGAAACACATCAGGTAGGAGCCGAGCGGAATGCACAGATAGATGATCCAGCTCGGCCACTCCAGCTCGGGCGACACCTGGTCGGCGTCAAGCTCGTAGACATAGACGGCGCCAAGCGTTCCGATGACCCCGGTAAACAGGGCGCCGCAAGCGAGCGCGAACATGATCACCGGCTTGCGGGATTGGGGCGAAAGCTGCTTCACGAACACGTCGACGCCCACATGGATGCCGGTCCGCACGCCGAGCGCCGCGCCGAACTTCGCCATCCATACGAACATGTAGGTGGCGAGCTCCTGCGCCCACGACAGATTGATCGCTGCGAGCGAGAGATACACCGAGTCGGCCGCGTCACCCAGCCAACTCAGGCCGTGCGCGTTCGCCCAGGCAGCGAGCACCACCGAATTGCTGGCGCCATAGCGATGCACCACTGCGACGAATGTGATGCAGGTGGCAGCGGCCATCAGGACGCAAATGATCCACTCTTCGAGCCGATCGAGGATGCGGTTGAGCACGGCGTGTCCTTGTCCCCTTCCCCGGCTGCGGGAGGGCTAGCGAGGGAGTGAACGCCCGAGCAGTGACGCGGGCCCCTCCTCAACCCTCCCCCGCGGGGGAAGGAGCTAAACCGCCTTAGGATTGCGGCGCCACGAAACCGGAGGCCTTGTAGACCTTGTCGATGAAGTCCTTGCCAAAGCGGCTCCACATTTCCTTGTGGACCGGCATCAGCTTGGCAACCCAGGCCTTCCTCTCCGCGTCGGTAAGGTAGTGAAACTGCAACTTGCCCGTAGCTTTGATCTTTTCGAGCGCGTCGGCGTTGTCTTTCGCGGCGGTCTCGTTGAAATAGTCGGTCGACTCCTTGATAGCCCGCTGCAACGGCTCCTTGACGTCGGCCGGCAGCCCCTCCCAGAACTTCTTGTTGGTGACGAGCGCATAGGTGAGTCGACCGTGATAAGACACCGTTAGGTATTTTTGCACCTCGTAGAACTTTTGCGTCCAGATGTTGGACGGCACATTGTCCTCGCCGTCGACAACGCCGGTCTGCAGCGTCTGGTAAAGCTCCCCGAAGGCGATGATCTGCGGGATTGCGCCAAGCTCGCGCGCCACAGCGTCAAGCACTTTGGAGCCCTGGATACGCATCTTGAGGCCCCTGAAGTCTTCCGGCCGGATCAGCGGTTTGTTGGCCGTATAGACGTGGGCGCCGTTGTCCCAGTAGGCGAGCGGCGACACGCCCTTGGCTTCGAGCTTCTTGTTAAGCTCAGCCATCATCGGGCTCGCCATCATTTGGCGCGCGCGGGCGTCATCGCTCATCAGGAACGGCAGATCGAAGACGTCAAATTCCTTGACGCCGAGCGGGCCAAACTTGGAGATCGAGGGCGCAAGGAGCTGTACTGAGCCAAGCTGCAGCGCTTCGAGCTCCTCCTTGTCCTTGTACAGGGAGGAGTTGGGATAGACCTCCACCTTGACCCTGCCGTTGGTGTACTTTTCGGCAAGCTCCTTGAATAGTAGCGCGGCCTTGCCCTTGGGTGCGTCGGGCGACACCACGTGGCTGAACTTGATGACGATCGGCTGCTGGGCGAACGCGCTACCTGCAAGCGCCAGGCCCGCTGCGGCAAAAGCGATCATCGTAACAAGAAATTTGTTGCGCATGCTTCCTCCCAATTCATTTGACCGCTCGCCATCCCACCCGACGACCGGGCTCAAGTCGAGCTTATTTTGCAGCCATTTCCGGGCCGTCATTTAAGCGTATCTTACCCCGAGAGGACAAGCGGTGCCGCGCGCACCTTGTCGCAACCTTGGTTTGCGCCAATTCGCCAGACAGTCGTCCAGATTGAGGGGTTCAGCGAAATCCGGGCTGTCGGCATTCGCGCACCACCGAAGTGCGTCCCGCCTCGGGAATGTTGCAGAGGAAGCTCATGCCCCGCGCTGGCGCGCCGAGGCCGCCTTCTCTCGCGCTCACGCAGCTGTGGGAGGGGATTCCCCTATCCCGATTATCGGCCGATTTCTGCCAGCACTTTGGCCGCGGCTTCCATCTCGGCAAGGCGGTAGGCGCGGCGCTTGAGGCCCAGCTCGTCGCGACCCCACAACTCAATGTTCCAGTCCTCGTCCACATGGGCTGCCGCCCAGGCGGCATCGGTGCCGATAGCGCCGCGCGCTATCGCAAGTGCGATCAATGCCGAACCCGTCAGCGTGGTGATTGCGTGAGCGGCGCCGAGCCGCCAGGGATCGCGCGGGATAACCGCGCTGGCGCGTTCGATTGCGTCCTCGGGCTGGCGCACATGGGTGATGCCCCGTACGGTCACGAACTCTGCGCCCAGCGCTGATTTCGCCCAAGCCATGATCGGATCCCAACAGAGCGATTGGCGCGCGACCAGCGCCTTCGGCGCCGCAGCGCGATAGCACACGAGATCGCAACCGAGGTAATTAACGATCTCGGCTGCACATTCGTCCGCTGCGGCCGCCACACCATCAATGATGCTGTTGGCCAACCGCGTCATCGGCATTGCGGCGGGATCGACGAACTCGCTCTGCGCGCCCCACTCCGAGGCGATGGCCTCGGCAAGCGGCCGGCGCGGCGGTGCCAACATACGGCGCGCCGGCGTCCTGATCGGGCGGCGGTCGAGCACCACCGCAAAACCTGCCGGATCGTCCCGCACTGCGACCTCCTTGTAGAAGCGCCGCTTGCGCGCGCGCATGTGGCGCCGCGCCGCCACCGCCGGGTCGGCCGCCTCAAGGCGGTGACCGGCAAAAATCTCCTCGAACACGTCGCGCATGCCGTCGCTTCCGCTTTGGCGATGATGTCTTTGTTCACCACAGGCCGATGTGGCGATCACCGATATAGTCATCGGCAGATGGGAGGACCACCGGTGCCTTCAAGCAAGCCGCGCCGCTCGAAAAGCTTTCACGGGAGAGGAACCATGACGGATCGGGATGAGGCAACCCATCCCACGCCTGAAGGCGGAGGCTTTTGCCCCAGTCGCGGCCATCTCTGTCGCCTCATACCAAGCGGAGAGCTTGAGGGGCCAGGGTTACAAGAGCGGCCCCAGATGGCCCGGATGTTCCGGGCCCCAACACAATCAGCAGCCGCCGTATAGCTTGTGGTTGGTTTGCTGGCGAAAGCGGGACTCCTTTCCGCTGAGT
Source organism: Xanthobacteraceae bacterium (assembly GCA_030037185.1). The sequence goes on from JASHRR010000988.1 coordinate 4,302, forward strand.
TTCTTGAGGCGGCGTTTGGCACCTTTGGTGCCGTGCCGTTGCGGCATGGCGCGACGCAAGGCCTATCGCGATCGAACCTTTTCAATCTGGGCGCCGGTATATGGACGGCCATTGCTGTCACAGGCAATATTAACGACGCTCAAGTCCACTCCGACAATGTCTGCGAATGCCAATCTTTCTCGGGCTCCGGAATGTCAACAGCGAGATACCATTTGCCGCGGACGAACATCAGATCGATTCACCCTTGCGTTAGGCAAGCAGGGCGCGTTGACGCGTGCCGCAAACGAAGGATCTTGTGGCGGCGGCCGGCAAGCATCCAGATGCTCACCATGTCGATGGCTACGGACCGGAATATGCGATCGTCGTACGTTGCGCCGGCCGTGTTTGCGAAATCTTCCCATCGTATTTGCGCACAGCGCCGGCCTCCTCGCCGCGCTGCCAGATCGCGTTACCGGCGGCATTTGCTGCGCTCGAGCGTATCGAGGAGCGCCTTCCATTGCTCCTTCGCCGGCGGCGTCCGTTGGAGATTGACCACCACCTTCAAAGCCTCCAAGCCCAGAGGAGTTCTCGTTATGTTTCAACACTTGCCTGGTGCTTCCGCCCCCACGCCCAAAGGCTTCCGCGCACCGGTTGCGGTGAGTTTTAGCATCAGTCGGCGCACGGTGCTGGGAGGGGGCGTGCTCGCGTTTTGCGCCGGAATTGCCGCAGATGGGCGCATCGGCGCTGCGCAAACCCTGCTCGATCCGTTGGCGCCCGTCGCGATGCCGCCACCGGCGCCGGCCAGGCAAGCAATTGCGCAGCTTACTGATGCCCGGCTATGGTTCTGGGACACGGGCGGAACCGGCGAGGCCATCGTGCTCTTGCATCCGGCGTCGGGCAGTGGCCTCATCTGGGGCTACCAGCAGCCGGTCTTCGCCAAGGCGGGTTATCGCGTCATCTCCTATTCGCGGCGCGGCTATTTCGGTTCGGCGCCGATCGATCGCGGCAAGCCCGGCATCGCCTCGGAAGATCTGCATGAGCTCGTCGAATTTCTTGGGGTCGACAAGTTTCACATCGTCGCCTCGGCGGCCGGCGGCAGCATCGCGTCGGATTACGCATTCTCCCATCCGGACCGGCTTTTGACTCTCACCGTTTCAAGCAACCAGTTCGGAGTGGTGGACGGTGACATCTTCGCGGCAGGCTCCCGGATCCGGCCGAAAATCTGGGACGAAATCCCCGTCGAAATCCGCGAGGTCGGGCCGTCCTATCGCGCCCGCAATCCTGAAGGCTTCAGGGAGTGGATTGAGCTCGAGCGCAAATCCGGCCTCAAGGACGCTTTCCGTCAGCCGCTCAAGAACCGGATCACCGAGGCGATGCTCTCAACCCTCAACGTGCCGACGCTGGTGATCTGCGGCGCCGCTGACCTCGCCACACCGCCGTCGATCGCCCGCCTGATCGCCGCAAAAATCCCCGATGCCGAACTGGTGGTGGCCCCGGAAGCCGGGCACTCAGTCTACTGGGAAGAACCCGAATTGTTCAATCGTGCGGTCCTAAGCTTCATTGCCAAGCACGCGAGCTGTCGCTTCGCCGGCGCGCGTTCCTGCAACTTGGCGCCGCCGCTCTAGCGGGAGCGCTGCCACAATCGGCGTTGCGCGCTCGATCAGCCCGCATGGCCGCCAGCCCGCATGGCCGCTGCGATCGACCGTCGGATTTCCGCCGGTGGCGGAGCCGGCACCGTGTCGCGCAAGCGGATGCAACGACAACCGAAACCGCGACCTTGCGGCGGGCAAACAGACCCGTCATGCTGTCTCTGCGGGAAATTACCGAATCCGACCACATAAGTTGGAGGAGCCCATGAAGAAGCAGCTCACCGTCGGTCTTGCGGCCATCCTGTTGGCGTCCACGGCGCCCGCCGGCTGGGCCGCGACCATCACCGGCACCGTCACCGGGCCTGACGGAACGCCGTTTCGGGCTGCCTTTGTGCGTGTGCAGAACACAAAGACCAAGATGACCATGATGGTGCTGTCGGACCGGGAGGGAAAATACTGGACCGACAGGCTCGAACCCGGCACTTACGAGCTCACCGCCACTTCCATCGGCTACAAGAGCGATCCGGTCCGGCGGCGAAACGTCACCTTGGAAGACGGCACAAGGCTGACCCTCGACTTCACGATGAAGAACGACACGGTCGAATGGAGCCAGCTCACCAAATACCAGGCGGGCACCCTTATTCCGCAGGCGCTCGGCAACGGCAAGGACGTGCTGATCCAACAGTGCTTCAACTGTCACGCCTTCGGCAAGATCGGCGCGGTGGGGCGTCACGACTTGGCCGGCTGGAAGGACGAGATCGACGTGATGCGGCTGACCGGTGTTGCGAGAATCCGGCCCGAGGTCACGGAGCAGGTCTCGAAATATCTCGCCGCGGCGTTTGGTCCGGATTCGGCCACGCCGGAGTCGCCGGCGCAATTGCCCGGATATCAGGCGGTGAAACTGGACGGTGACGACTTCAGCGATCAATCGCTCAACATCGTCTATGTCGACTATGCCCTGACGGGCGATCCCAAGGATCGACCGGGCAGCGCACGGCCAGACCGGGACGGCAAGCTTTGGCTCGAAATGTCGGCCGGGCTATCGCGGCTCGACCCGGATACCGGGGAACTCAAGACCTGGCGGCTGACCAACCTCAGCAGCAATTTCATCCATGAAGTGCTGCCAACCGCCGACGGCTCGGTGTGGCTTACGCTTGAGGCCCAGGGCGGTCTCGCGCGGTTCGATCCTGCCACCGAGAAATTCGAGGTGTTCATCGACCAGGAGGCCAACAACACGTATAATCTGACGAAACCGCTTCAAAAGGATCCCAACGATCCGTTTCCCAATCTGCCGATTCCGACCGGTACCCAATCGGGCGGCGCCAGAAGCCATACCGCCGCCGCCGATCATGAAGGCAATATCTGGGTGTCGGGCCGCCCGCTGAAAAAGTTCGATCCGCGCACCGGGAAATACACCTATTTCGCCGAACAGGTGCCGGATTCCTACGGCATCGCGTTCGATCG
>JASHRR010000114.1 GCA_030037185.1 Xanthobacteraceae bacterium
CAACCCGGCAGTACGCGCAGTTTATTGGCTGGCCATCTCGGAATCTCGCAATGCGCCCGAGGTGGCAAAACTGCTCGACAAGGTTGGACGGACGGCGGGGCGAGCGGCGCTGGCGCAAACTTTGGCGCAGGCACAAGCCGACGGTTTGATCGGTGCCGGCGAGCCTGGAGCAATGGCGATCGATTTCTTCGCGTTGCTTTGGGGCGATCTGCTGCTTCAATTGTTGCTGGGCGTTGCCAACCCGCCCGCGTCGCAAATCATGGAACAAAGGGCGCGGGAAGCCACGGCTAAGCTTCTGAGGCTCTATCCGCAGTCTGCCAGCCGCAACTAGCACTTGACTGGTCCCATACGGTACCATAAGTTCAAGGGTCATGGTACCTCACAGTACCATCGACAAAGGGAGATGTAGACAATGATCAAGGGCCGTGTGATAGCGTTATGCATCGCCGCCTACGTCGCGCCTGCGATGCCATGCATTGCTCAGGCACCTCTGCCTGGCCAGCCGGGCTTTGGAAAACTTCTCGTGGAGGCAGCCCAATCATCGCCGGGCTGTCTCGGTGTCAAGCTCGGCCGGACGGAGAACGGCACCAACGTGGTCTTCGCATGGTTCGAGAGCAAGCAGGCGCTTGTCGCGTGGTACAAATCTGATTTCCATCAATGGGCCATGAAGACGGCGTTCCCGAATCAAACCTTCGACCGCGAACCACTGCCTGATGTGCCGGAGAACAGCGGGCCGATCCTCGCCCTTGTCACATTGAAACTGGCTGACGCTCAAGTACAAGGCTCACCCATCCCGATTGAGACGATCGGAATCGAACTCTACACGCCTCTGCCGGACGGCGTCGCGGTCGGCGGACGGTTCGCACCTCAATCGGTCAGGGTTCCGGGGCTGCGACAGATCGATGTAACGACGGCTGTGCGACACCGCGGTGAGGAGGTGCCAAGATGATCCGGAATTTGATTGTCGCCGCGGCATTGTACGTCTCCGCGCTGAGTGCTGCGGGCGCCGCAGATCTTACGGTCACCTTGAGCGGCATCCGAAACGCGAGCGGTTCGGTCTCGGCCGGCATATATGACAACGCGAGCAGCTTTCCTAAGGCGGAAGAGGCTGTTGTCGTAGTCCGGATCAAGGCGAGGCAGGGAAATGTCGGTTTCACCATTCATGGTTTAGCGCCTGGGCAATATGCAGTCGCGGCTTATCACGATGAAAACGGGAACGGCAGACTTGATTTTGATCCGACCGGCGCTCCGGCGGAGGGCTACGGCGTGTCCAACGGTGCGCGTAATCCACAAGCACCGCCCGAGTTTGCAAAGGCTGCCTTCGAGCTTCGGGGCCAAAATAAACCCGTGACGATAGAACTCGCCTACTGATCGGAACCCCAACGAGCTGGTGCGATTCGCGAGATGCCGAATACTGCAACGTTCTTCGCCACACCGCAGGCTCTATGCGGCGGCGCGGGAACGCTGTTAGGCACCGTTTCGGCATAGCCATTCCCGAACCTCCGCTTCGATTCGGGTCGGCTCATCTGCAATCTCCAGTACGGATACCCTGCAACTCCCCTTAATATCCGAAATACCGCCGCCAAACTTGATCACGACGACCCGGCCTGGCTTGCAGGTATCGCCGCTCAGCCAAATCACCCGCCTCTATCACTTCGCTCCGACGATAGGCCCAAGCTTCCCGCGCCGCCTCTCGCGCCAACCGCGAGTCCGGATCGATGCCAAGCTGCTCGAGGGAATAGCCATCGATAAGACCTTGGACAGCTTCCCTAAAAATCATGCGGCATTCATCCTCACACCACGGAAATTCCGCAGGCGAGATAAACTCGACCTCGTGCTCCGTGCCGCACGTTCTGCATCGGACAGTAGGCATCAGTGCACCTGTCGCCTCATTAACTCGATGCGATAATTTTCCTCAGCCGCCTGACTTTGGCGCTCCAGTTCCGCAAGCTTCTGAGCCCGCTCGCCAACCGACAGCCGGATCTCGGCAACCACCAACGAGCCGTCCGCCCGCTTCGTCACAAGAGCTTCGATCGCCTGAGAGGGGTGCAACGAGGTGATGCCAGTCTCGATTACAGCGCCAGCCTCGAATGGAAGGTGAAGCCCGCCAGCATCAGTCGATCGCTCGGCCCGCATCGTTGAGATCGGCCCCAGCTTTAATCCCATCGCGCCGAAGGCCAGCGGATGGAACACGACCACGGTGGATCACGCCTCTCGCGAGGAGCTCATCGAGAAGTACACTGGCCACCGCGGTGTCGATATCAGCCGCATCGAAGAGGTGGATTACGTGTGGAGGGGCGGGCCCATTGGCGGCCGCGGTGCCGCATCACCTTCATGGCACATTCGATGTGCTTATCGCCAGCCATGTCATCGAGCACACCACCGATTTTATCGATTTTCTCGATGCTGCCGAGGTTCTACTTACCTCCAGCGGAATGGTTATCCTGGCCATCCCCGACAAGCGCTATTGCTTCGACTATTTCCGCCCGGTGACGACGACGGGGCAAGTCCTCTACGCAAACGCATTGCATCAAAGTCGCCACACCCGTCGCGTCGTTTTTGACCACGTCGCCTAT
>JASHRR010000989.1 GCA_030037185.1 Xanthobacteraceae bacterium
GGATCCCGGAGGCCTCGCCTCGGCGATGCCTTCGACTGGTGGTCGCGACGTAGATTTCTCGAATTCGGCGAACGCCCCTTCCGATCAATGTTCTCCTTGATGGTAAGCCGATTCCGAATGCTGGTTTCTCATCTCGGGAACATGGCGATCGGGGCGGCCGTTGCCACAAATGACAGGCCCCAACCAAGTCGCGATCGGAACCATTCGGCCAACATCCTCCGGAGTGCATTATGAAAGTCCTGACGGTTCTGACCTCCGACGATCAGCTCGGCAACACTGGCTCGCAAGACCGGCTTCTGGCTGGAGGAAGTCGCCGCTCCGTACTACGTGTTCAAAGATGCAGGCGCCCAGATCACCTTGGCTCCCCCAAGGGCGGTCGCCCACCGCTCGATCCCAAGAGTGAAGACCCCAGGTTCCAGACCGACATAACTCGTCGTTTCGAGAAGGACGCCGACGCCGAAGCACAGCTCGACAACACGGTGCGCCTCGAGGGCGTGAAGCAGGAAGATTACGACACCGTCTTGTATCCGGGCGGCCATGGCCCAATGTGGGATCTCGCGGAAGACAAGAACTCGGTCAAGCTGATCGAATCTTTCGTTGCTGCCGGCAAGTACATCGCGCTTGTCTGCCACGCGCCGGGTGCGCTGGGCCATGTCAACACCCCGAAGGGCAAGCCGCTTGTCGACGGCGAGAACGTGACCCGCTTCACTGACGGTGAGCAGGACGAGATGGGCCTAGCGAAGGTGGTGCCATTCCTCGTCGAGGACGAGTTGCTTGGCCTGGGCGCGACCTTCTCTAAGGTCAAGGACGGGAGTGTTCACACGGTCAAGGACGGCCAGTTGATCACCGGCCAGAACCCGGCCTCTTCGGGCCCGACTGCCAAGCTTCTGATCGAGACCCTGACGGCGAAATAGCCAGACTCTTGATGTTGCCGAGAATATCAATTCCGGCCGGCAAACCGACTATTTCGGCCGATACAGCGCCTTCCAAGAAGCGGTACACGTACAAAAATGACACGCGTTGAGGAATGGGAAGGCTGACGGGTCATGGGTGCATTGAACGTCGCGATTGTGGGGGCCGGCATCGGCGGGCTGACCGCAGCGATTGCGCTACGCAGGCGCGGAGTCAACGTGGCGGTATACGAGAAGGCGCATGAACTAAGGGAGTTGGGCGCCGGGGTCACCATCGGAGCGAACGGCGCGCGGGTCTACGACGGTCTTGGTCTTAGGGACTCCCTCGCCGCAATCGCCGGCAAAATCTCGACAATGACGTGGAAGACCTGGCGTAACGAGTCGCTCCCCGGGTACCGGCCGCGGTATCCCCTGGAACAGACATATCCGGTGCATCGGGCGGAATTCCAAAACATGCTGTTGACGGCGCTGCCGTCTGGCGTGGTCCATCTCGGCTGCGCATGCGTGGCCGGGGTCGAGGATAGTGGGGGCGCACGGATCGACTTCGCCGACGGTTCGCAGGCCCGAGCAGACGTCCTGATCGGCGCCGATGGTATCCACTCGGTGATCCGGACAGTGGTGGGCGACCAGACCGGGCCTGTTAGCGACGGGATCATGGCCTATCGCGGGCTCATCCCAGCCGCCCGTCTTGACGGGATCTACGACATGGGCACCTGGTCGATGTGGGTCGGGCCCGGGCAGAGCTTTCTGACATATCCGGTGTCGGCCGGAACGCTGCTGAACGTCGTTGGGTTGGTCCCGACGGACCTCGACGTTGAGGAGTCTTGGAGTGCGCCAGGCGATGTCGCCACACTGGCCGCAGCCTACGACCGCTGGGACATGCAGGTACGACAGGTCATTGGGGCCATGGACCACACCTTCCGATGGGGCATCTACGACCGCACGCCGCTGACGACCTGGTCGACCGACCACATCACCCTACTGGGTGACGCAGCCCACGCGGTGACACCGTACTTGGGACAGGGGGCCAACCAATCGGTCGAGGACGCAATCACTCTCGCGGTGCTGCTCCAGGACGCACAAGCCGCCGATGTTCCGACACGGTTGCGCCGCTACGAGGACCTCCGTATCAAACGGAATCGTCAAGTACACGACGGCGCTCGCGAGGTCGGGGCGCTGTACCGCTCGACCGATTCGTCGCCGGACCAGCAAGCCGAACGCATCGTGGCTATCCAGGACGGACTGGAGCTCGAAACCTATGACGCCGAACACATCGCAAAGGATGCCCTGCGAGCTGGCGGAATATCGCCGAGGCGAGCACTGTCTCGTTGATCGCGGTGAGACCGATAGGAGGCGTTGCGGAACCCACTGGCGCCGGCCCTGGAACTCCGACCAATCCGCGAGCCTGTCAGTTGCCATTCGCGCGGCCCCGCCCCGTGCATTTCCACGCACCCGGCGGTCTCGGCGCGCTCCATGGCCCTCTTGCACACCGATGTCGCGCGTCCTGGCGCATCTATCGAAGCCCGAGAACGGAATTTCTTTTGGAACCGGATTTTTTTGGAAATTCCGCAAATTGTCGGGTCGATATCGCGTACCACGACCCAGAAACGTTAAATGATTTACCAAGCTGGCGGCGGAGAGCGAGGGCGTAGCAGCCCGGTCACCACGATGACCGTGCGGGGGTCAAAAGGGCTCCCAATGCGGGGTGACGAAACGGGGATTGAGTAGGGGACAGACGACCACCGACGCTGGGGTGGTTTCCCGTGCTGACATGGCGTTGACACGCCACGGTAAGCGATCAGCCTGCAACACATTCAAAAGATTGGCAACGTGAGAGCGATTGGAGCACCGATTTGCGGGTCGGTCGGACCGGGGTCCACCGCCTAATCGAGACCTCTTCAATGAATAGCCCAGGCGGCGGCGAGGCCAGCACCGTCGTGGCTGGTCGCGATCGCTCACCCCGCGGTCCGTGGTCAATGGTGGGAAAGGGTGCCCCTGTCTCTGATGGTCAGTGATCGATAGCCGTTTGCAGCTAGCGTCCGGTGGGCTCAGGAGCCCCTCCAATCGGTCGATTGGTCCGCCCCGAGGCTTGCCAGGAACACTCCCCCCGGCTTCAGCCAGCTCGCGATCCGCCGCAACGATTCTGCGTGCTCATCGCGTGGAACATGCGTAATCGAATAAAATGCGGCCACGGCGTCGAATGACTGGGGGGCAACCTGCACACGTGTCATGTCGGCGTGGATGAAATGCGCGTTTGAAGAATTCAATCGAGCTTATGATACTTGGCGCGCAGACCCATCGATCCCAACCACGTCGTGCCCACATTTCGCCAGCTTGCGCGCAATCGGGACACCTGAGCCACAACCAAGATCGAGAACACGAGATTTCGTCGGTATGAGGGTGATCAACTTTCCAAGCCATCGGTCGCGAACCAGTGCCTCTCATGTTGCCCGTGCCGGCGCGACTCCGTGCCTCAATTTACACCAAGCTCGCCTAAATTAAGCTTCGCCATGCCCCACTTGCGTGGCGGATCACATGATTGGCCTTGTTTGGGTGTTCTCGTTCGTCGCGTGCATCCCCCTATCCGGTTGGATTGCGGAACGCCGCGGCCGTTCTGTTAGGCTTTGGTGTTGGATGGGTTTCATCTTCGGCCCTATTGCACCCGTTGTCGTCGCTCTCCTTCCGGCGGCCCCGCCAAGCGGCTCTCCGCCGGCCGCACTCAATGGCAGCGGACTGTGGCGCCGGCCGCACGGGCAAGCCTCTGGCGAGCGCGGCGGGGGCCACACCCGCATTATCGCAATATGTGCCACGCCATAGGTGCGAAAGTCGGACCGACACGGGCCGGCTCTCCAACCGGCCCGATTTCAGCGGTGGGAAACCCGTCTACTGCCGATGCTCGCCAAGCGCGGCCGCTGCAATGCTTACAGCGTCCTCGTATCGCTTCACCTCGCGTTGTGCCTTTTCCTGCATCCCGACTAGGTCTTCCCGCGTCATGTTCGTTGGGTTGCGGGGCGGCAGGCGGCGAGGCAGCGACGGCATATCGACATCCTCGCCTGCCGGCGCTTCGCGGTTCCACGTCGCAAGCCTGTGCTGAAAAATATTGCAAGGCAACGCGACTCCGCACCACACCTTTTCTGCCGCGCTCTACGTCATACGCGAGCCCTTCCGTGGACATCCCGCGAGCCAGCTCAAGTAGGGCGGGATAGGTCCGCCTCCCGCTCTCTTCGGTCCCCGTCATCAGCTGCAACAGTTCCTTGTCTTCGTCCGGATCGACAATGTCGGTGCACAGGTCAACGCACTCGTCGCAAATGAACACCGACGGTCCGGCCATCGGCCTACGCACCTCATGCTGGCTCTTGCTGCAGAACGAGCAGGAGAGGGTGTTTGGCGCAGGATCAGTCTACGCCCCGGCCGTGGTTGCAGGCGGTTCGGCGGCTTCGATCTTGGCGGACAGAATGTTCCAATTCTCGTAGCCGAACGCCTTCGCGATCAGCTTCAGAGTTTCGCTATGTGTGGTTTCGATCGCCTTTGCTTTCAAGGCGCCGCGCAGAGAGCGCGCCATAGATTTCGCGTCGCGGAAACATGAGAGCACCTCTTCATCGGCGAACGGAAAAGATCGGGGCGCGCATTGCCGACCCGTTCGCCAATGGCGATGGCGCGGAGAGAACTGATACGTTTTCCATCCCAAGAAGGGCGCAGGCGGCGGGTGTATCGACCCACCCACACAGTCGCGCGCGAAGGCGCCGCCCGTCAACCCCAACGATGCGCCACGACTATGGTATTTCGTCAAGTGCTGATATCCAATGAGCTGCTGATGGTGGACGCCGACCCTTCCGTCCAGGTAGGCCAACAACAGCCATCGCGACTGCGGAGGCGGCCCTTTCCCGTCTGCTCCCACTTCTTGGCACCGCTCCCAACCGCGCAGTTTGAAATCGGATTAGCTGCGCCAGTCAGTTTCGAGCAGCGCGAAGAGCATTTCGTCTTGCCAGGTCCCGCCCACGCGGAGATTGTCGCGCAGTAGGCCTTCGCTGCGGAACCCAAGTTTTTCGACCAGTTTCCGTGACGCAGTGTTGTCTGGCTGGATAAGGGCCTGCACTCGATGCAAGTGGAGTTCGGCGAAGCAGAAATCGAGCATCGCCGAGACCGCCTCGGTCGCGATGCCCTTCTGGTGGCGACCGGGATCGATCATGTAGCCGATGGTCACCCGCTTATAGCGCATGTGGCCGTCATGATAATTGACCATACCGAAGCAGTGGTCGGTCTTGGCATCGGCCACAGCCCAAAACCGATAGTAGGAAGGTGTGCAGTCTATGAACCTGCGCACGGCGCGCTCGGTCTCAATCCGCTTTGTGTGGACCGGATGGTTCCAGAAGCGCATCGCCTCATGGTTGGCGAAGCATCGGTGCATGGCTTCTGCATCCTCGTCACGGAACTGGCGCAGGCGAAGACGACGGGTTGAGAGTATCGGGTGCGGCGTGGATTTCTTTGCCATGTCGGGGCTCATATGTATGGTGAAATAACCTATACGTGCCTGTCGATATCCGATACGGGTCCTTCGGCCGTGACAGTGCATTGACGCCGATAGCGTCGAAAGCTGGAAAGCCGATCTGCCACACGACAAACGCCACATCCCCGATTGGCGAACCCGACCAGGATTGTGTGTGGTCACGGGCAAAGCCCAGCCACTTGGAGCCGTAATTGGCATGGAAAAAGAGGGCGTGTGCGGTGTCAAAAACGTCGAACGGTCGCACATAGAGGCCGTAGCTAAGGTCTCGCCGCGTCAGGTCGGCAACTGGACCGACCGGACACCTCTCGCACGTGAGAGAGAACCCCGCCCCAACCAAGCTCAAGCCTAATCGTGCGGCAAGCCCTTGAGATGCAATGTTGTCGAAAGTAGTGCCATAGAATGGCGTCGCGCCACTTGCCTGCACGGCCCGAGCCCAACCGGCAACCGCCTGCACACCTCCGGCAGTGTTTCGACGCCCGCCTCGTGAACCGTCTTAGCTGCGACGACACTCGTGCAGATCGTCACAGCTCGACCATCAGCGACCATCGGTAAAGCGACCGCCATGTCCGGCAACCATTCATCGAAGCCCCCGCGTAGAAGAGCAGCATTGCTTTCGACGATGTTGATGCAGGTCCCTTCGAACGCAAGTAAATCGGGGAAGCGTCAAAGCTGACTTGCCCTCATCGACGTCAGCCGGCCAACTGAAGAGAGGGCTGTTGGCGATCCATCGGTTATTTCCCCGCGCGCTCGATCCACAAGCGTCATGTACCACGCCGCAGGATTGGCCGATCGTCAGCTAGTAGGCTTTCTCCCAGATCGAGAGATGCTGGCGACTCTCGCTCGTTCATGTCCGCGCACGACCCATCGTACCTCGCCACGACACCTTCTCCGAAGTAGCCGTCCTTATCGTCCATGGCCGATCGTACCGCAGAAGACCCGGTTTCTTGATCTTGTCGCCAACCCATCCTGCTTATCCGGGTCCGATTGGGGCTGGCGGGCCGCCGGGTCGCGGGGCCGATGCAACGGTCGTCCGTGACGCGTTGATCGCCTTCATGGTCGCGACCGCTCAGGCGCATGCTGAGGGCACCGGCGGTACAGGGCCTTAGCAATCACCAAGGTAGACCGCAGAGATCGAGCACACCGCTACGCGGTGCGATTTTGAGATCAAACACGTACGGGTCCGTCACGTCGAAGCCAACGCGTCCCCTAGCTTCTACTACGAAGACATCGCCCTTGAATGGATACCAACCGAGCTTTTCGTAGATCGGCCCATGTCGTGGCTCGCAGAAGAGTAGCGCGAAATCGGCCCGATGCACGTTCTGCATCTCCCGCAACGCTCTTGAAATGGCCGCCCGCGCCACGCCTCGTTGTCGGCTGTCTTCTCTCGTTGCTACACCTCCTACGCCACCGATTTTGACGGCCTGCCCGTTCCAAATCCCATCGCGAATGACCATTGCCGTGTGGCCGACGATCTCCTGGGCGAGATTGAACACGAGCACGCGCCAATCAGGTTTCGCCCAGACTACATCCCTCCAGGGAAGTGTGGCGACAACCTCCGGCGGCCAGACAGCTGTCAGCAATGCGGCGGCCTGCTGCCATCCGGCTCGGGCCTCTTTGATCTCGATGTGACCGATCATTCCGGACCCCTGCACTGACTATCGTCGGCACAATACGATCGCCTAGCGTCGCTGTCTCGACGATACGATGCTTAAGATCGAACTATGGGAGTTGGGGTCATCCTCCGCCATTGCGCCAGAGCCATGCCGCCGATCCCCTTGCGCAGCAGATCGGATGATGTAACTTTCCTCTCTCGCCGTCAGCAAATTGGGCGCAAAGGGCGCGAAGTGATCTCGAAGTTGCGCATGATTTTATCCACAGATGGCTCGCGCTCGCGGAGGAACGCCGAGCGCGTCTCGGCGATCAGGTCCCCGTGGCTGCAGTGCAGGTCGCGGCACTCAGCCATCCTGTAGGAGGTAGATTGACACTTTGAGCACGGAATCGATCATCATCTCGTTAATTCCGCCCAGCGTCGACAACAGCAACGCCCCGCGGAGCGTGCGGAGGCGTTGAATCTGCGACCAGAACAATCAACTCGGCGCGGTCGTTGATGAGAACCACGCTCGCTTTCTGACCGCCCAATGCTTGGGCGACTTTCAGAGTAGCCCCTGCCACTCTCCGGCCCTATCTGGCGATAGGGCGGCAAGTCGCTGCGGCCGATCACAAACTGCGGATCGCGGTAAATGTGCGTTCGACGATTCCTGCCCGTTCGGCCTTGATGGCGGCAAGTCAAACCTCAGCACGTTGCCAGGGCCATAGAGGTTGCGGCTGTCGAGGATCAACGGGCCGTCGCACTCATAGATGCGTGCACGCGCATTGGTCGGCGTGATCAACCGCCGCACCAGCGGTGCCATCCGCTGCGGGCTGACGGGAAGTCGATGTTGATCGCGTCGGACTCCGTCCCTTGGCTGGCAATAGCCAT
>JASHRR010000990.1 GCA_030037185.1 Xanthobacteraceae bacterium
GACATCTCGACCTACCGGAACCTGATCATCGCATATCGCAGCGGCGCGCCCGTCCTGCTCAGCGATGTCGCCGAGGTGATCGACGGGTTGGAAAACAGCAAAGTCGGCGGCTGGTACCAAGACGCCCCGGCGGTCATCATCGATATTCAGCGTCAGCCGGGGGCCAATGTCATCGACACCGTTCGCCGCATCGGCCAGGACCTGCCGCGCCTGCAGCGCCTGATGCCGAAGGGCGTGTCCCTGGCGGTGGTCCAGGACCGCACCGACACCATTCGCGCCTCGGTGCACGATGTCCAGTTCACCCTGATATTGAGCGTCGGTCTCGTGGTGATGGTGGTGTTTATTTTCCTGCGCACCATCCGGGCCACCATCATCGCCGGCGTGGCGCTGCCGCTCTCCCTTATCGCCACCTTCGGGGTGATGTGGTTTCTCGGCTTCAGCCTCGACAATCTCTCGCTGATGGCGCTGACGATCGGCACCGGCTTCGTGATCGACGATGCCATCGTGATGATCGAGAACATCGTCCGTCACATGGAAGAGGGCGAGCCGCCGTTCGAGGCGGCACTCAAGGGAGCACGGGAGATCGGGTTCACGGTCATTTCGCTGACGGTGTCTCTGGTGGCGGTATTCATCCCGCTGCTGTTCATGAGCGGCATCGTCGGCCGGATGTTCCGCGAATTCGCCTTGACGCTCACGGTCGCGGTCGTCACCTCGGCCATTGTCTCGCTTACCTTGACGCCGATGATGTGCAGCCGCCTGCTTCGCGACGATGGCGATTCCCCGGTCGGCGCACTGACGCGGCGGCTCAATCGCGCCGTCGAGCGCGCCGTCGACGGCTATCATGGGAGCCTCGAATGGGTATTGCGCCACGAGCGCGCGACGCTCCTGGTGACGATCGCCACCCTGATCGCGACCGTGTGGGTTTATGTCATCGTGCCGAAGGGCTTCTTGCCGATTCAAGACACCGGCCTGATCAAGGCGGTGACCGAGGCCGGCCCTGAAGTCTCCTATGCGGAGATGCAGCGCCTGCAGCAGCACATCGTCGACACCATACGCCGTGATCCTGATGTGACCGGGGTCATATCGGTGGTCGGAGTGACCCCGATGAACCCGACGCCGAATGCGGGCCGGCTCGCCATCACGTTAAGGCCTCGCGACCAACGCTCAAGCTTCGTCACCGACATCATCGAGCGGCTGAAGCGTGCGATTGCATCGGTTCCCGGCATGATCGTGTATTTCCAGCCGATTGAGGACATCCAGATCAGCACGCGGTCGTCGCGGGCGCTTTTTCAATATACCCTGGCATCGACCGATGCCGCAGAGGTCGATCATTGGGCCGATGCTCTGGTAAGCCGGCTACGCGCCGATCCGCTGTTCCGCGACGTCGCTTCGGAAGCGCAGGACGGCGGCCTTCGGGTCGACATCAAGGTCGACCGGGAAAAGGCCGGACGACTTGGCATTTCAATGCAGGCGATCAGCGATACGCTCGATGACGCTTTTGGCCAGCGCCAGATTTCGACGATCTTCGGCCAGGCCAACCAGTATCGGGTCATTCTGGAAGCGATGCCGGAATATCAGCGAGACCCGAGCACACTCGCCAAGTTGTATCTGCCGGCCGGAACGGCTACGTTGCAAGCGACGCTCTCAAGCTCGACTTCGAACATCGCCTTCCTGCCGACGAACGCCACCGCCCTGGTGCCACTGAGCGCAGTCGCAACGGTCGAGCGGACCACGGCGCCGCTCGCGATCCAGCATCTCGATCAGTTTCCGGCCGTAACCGTCAGCTTCAATCTCGCGCCTGGAGCTTCGCTCGGCGATGCCGTCGCCGCAATTTCGACCGCGGAAAACGACATCAAGATGCCGGCGTCGGTGGTCGGCACCTATGCGGGGGACGCCGCCGAATTTGCATCCTCGCTGGCGGGAGAACCGTGGCTCATTCTGGCGGCGGTGGTGACGATCTATATCGTTCTCGGCATGCTGTATGAGAGTTTCGTGCACCCGTTGACGATTCTGTCCACCCTGCCGTCGGCCGGCGTCGGAGCGCTGGCGGCGATCATCATGTTCGGCCAGGATCTGTCGATCATTGCGCTCATCGGCATCGTCCTGCTGATGGGTATCGTCAAGAAAAACGCCATCATGATGATCGACTTCGCACTCGAGGCCGAACGCACCGACGGCCTCGCTCCCGCGGAGGCGATCCTGCAGGCCTGCCTGCTGCGGTTCCGCCCGATCATGATGACGACGCTGGCGGCGCTGTTCGGTGCCTTGCCGCTCGCGTTCGAAACCGGCACCGGGTCCGAACTGCGCTTCCCGCTCGGGATCACTATCATCGGCGGGCTGCTGCTGAGCCAATTGCTGACGCTCTACACGACGCCGGTCGTCTATCTGGCTTTGGACCGCCTGCATCGCCGCCTGTCGGGATCACGTTTGCTGGCGCGGGAAGATCCGCCGCTCGGCGCGCACCTTGATTGAGGAACAATCGGCGCTGGGTTGCGTGGAGACGATGTCGCGGGAACGATCCGGCCGCGGTGGTGCGATCACCGGCCCGGCCGCCCCCGGGGGAGCTACAATGCGGGCAAGACGGTTCGAGCTTCGACATCGCTCTGTTAGAGAACAATGATTGGCCGAACCTCATCTACAGCAAACCGGGAGGAACCACGATGAACGGCACAAAGCTCACTGCCGCGGCAGCTGCAATGACCATGTTGCTCGCTGCCGAGGTCCCGGCGGGCGCTGCGGAGATCAAAGTGATCAGCTCCAATGGGCTCAAGAGCACACTGGAGCAGCTCGCGCCGGCCTTCGAGAAGGCCACCGCGCACAGGCTTGCCTTTGTCTGGGGCGCCGCCGTTCCGTTAAAGGCCGAGATCGAGAAGGGCGCGGCGTTTGACCTTGCGGTGCTGACTGCCGCTGCCATCGATGATCTCATCGGCCAAGGCAAGCTGGTCGCCGCGACCCGCGCGGCGCTTGCCAACTCGGGCGCCGGTGTTGCGATCCGCAAGGGCGCGCCCAAGCCCGACATCGCCACTGTCGAGGCCTTCAAGAACGCGCTCCTCAATGCCAAATCGGTCGCCTATGTGGAACAGGGCGGCACCGGCATCTATCTCAAAGCGCTGCTGCAGCGGCTCGGCATCGCCGATGCCCTCAAGGGCAAGGTCAAGCCGCTGCCGCCGGAAAATCCTGCCGCCAACGCCGTCGCCAACGGCGAAGCCGAGATCGGCATGACCCAGATCAGCGAAATCCTGCCCTATGCGGGCGCCGAACTGGTCGGTCCATTCCCCAAAGAGATTCAGCTGACCACACCGTTTGCGGCTGCGGTCGGAACGAATGCCGGCGAAGCGGAGGCCGCGAAAGCGCTGATCAAATTCATCACCTCACCTTCGGCCGCCAACGTGTTCAAGGCAAAAGGCCTCGAGCCGGCCGGATGACGGCGGCAATCTGACCGTGATGCGGAGCCGGCCGCCGTCCCAACGAAAAGCCGCCGTCCTTAGTCAAATGCCAAATAGATGCTGTAGATCGCCGCCAAGATTATTAGCGTGGCAGACAAAATAAGTTCGACGCGCACGCTGCTGGCGCAATGCGTCTCGCTGTCATCGAGCAGCCGCGTCGTGCGTACAAAGCGCATCGTCGCGAGTACAACAATCGCAACGCCGCCGAACATGAACGCAAGGCCTTCATAACGCCCCAGCGGTCTCAACGCCAATTCGCGGACCCGGTGGGGGACGCCGGCGAGTGTCCCGCCGGCGATTGTCGATAGGAAAAGGTTGAACTTCTCGATGACGAAGCCGAAGGCGATCACCGCGATGCCGGTACGCACCCAGGCCAGAAATGTTCGCTCGTTGGCAGCATGATCACTGTAGCCACGGATCATAAATGCACCTTAGTGTCGGAAATGCCGCGTCCCGGTGAAGACCATGGCGATGCCGTGATCGTCTGCTGCCTTGATGACTTCGTGGTCGCGCATTGACCCGCCAGGTTGGATCACGGCCGTGGCACCGGCCTCGATCGCGACCACAAGCCCGTCTGCGAACGGAAAGAACGCATCGGAGGCAACCACCGACCCGATCGTGAGGGGTGCCGGCAGACCTGCCTCTTTCGCCGCATCCGCGGCCTTGCGCGCCGCAATGCGGGCGGCATCGATCCGGCTCATCTGGCCGGCCCCGATCCCGACGGTAGCGCCATCCTTCGCATACACGATGGTGTTCGATTTTACGTGCTTGGCAACCGCAAATGCGAATCCCAGATCGGCCAATTCGGCCGGCGTCGGCGCTCGCTTGGTGACGGTTGCGAGCTGCATCTCATCGACCACCGCATTGTCGCGCGATTGCACGAGGAGCCCGCCGGCCACCGATTTGAGCGTCAGCCCGGCGGCCCGCCGATCCGGCAGGGAGCCCGCAATCAACAGCCGCAGGTTCTTCTTGGCGCCGACGATGGCAATCGCCTCGGGG
>JASHRR010000991.1 GCA_030037185.1 Xanthobacteraceae bacterium
GCCCGACGAGAGGCAACACTCGCTACCGGCCCGCCCGCTACGGCTTTGACCGGGCCGGACTTGCACCGGCGGGACTTCTTTGAGAGGTTTCACTGTCACATGTCAGATTCTCCTCTCCCGCGCTTTTCCCAGCGCGATAGCTAGCTGTGGAGCGATCGATATGATTCGCTTTGACTATCTGAATCGGGGGGACGGATGGTCAAGTGCACCAAAAAGCAAATTCGGCAACTCAAAACCGCTCTGTGCATGTGGAAACTCCCGGCGGTGCAGCGCGAGCGCATCCAGATGGTGCTGCTCCGCGAGCGCGGTTTGACGCAGCCCGCGATCGCAGAAGCGATGGCTGTTTCGCTGAGCACAGTGAACCGCGCCCACATGGCGTATGATGCGGGCGGGATCAAGGCGCTCAGAAGCCGATTGGCGGCCGGCAGCGCCAGAACATGACGCTTTCAGAAGAGAAGGCGTTGCTGAAAAATTTGCCAAGGCCGCTGGGGCGGGCGAGTTGTTGAACATCCACGATCGGGCATTCGACCAGCAACAGCACGATCTCCAATCTCCTGGCCCGGCATGGCTGGCGCAAGCTGATGCCGCGTCCATTTCATCCCAAGCGCGACATCGCGGCTCAAAACGCTTTTAAAAAAACGGCTTTCCAAATGCTGTAAAGCGAGCCCAGCGGGTTGCCGCCAAACGTGGTTGCGGCTTGCGCATCATGTTCGCCGACGAAGCGCGCTTTGGCCGCACGTACCGCCCGCGACCATGCTAGCCTCCCCGTGGGACGAGGCCGCAGGTCGCCTCTCATATCAGCTCATCCGTCAATTTGTCTATTTATATGGCGCCGTCTGCCCGAAGAACGGAACTTGCGTCTATCTGATCCTGCCGGCGCCCGACACCCAATTCTTCCAGATTTTCCTCGACACATTGGCTAAGAAGTACCGTCGGCAACTCATCCTGTTGTTCCTGGACGGCGAGGGCAATCATCAAAGTGACGATCTTGAGGTTCCCGACAATGTCATACTGCACGTCCTCCCAGCTTATTCTCCCGGGCTCAACCCCCAGGAAAATCTGTGGGACGAAATTCGGGAAAAAATCTTCAAGAACTATGCCCTCAAGTCCATGGAAGAGGTCTATGCAAAACTTGGGGAGGCCGCACCCTACATCGAACGCAATCCAGCCGTCGTCAAATCCATCACATCATTCCGCTACATCGTTAGGTCAATCGGACGGTTTCGTCGGGCTGGGGATCCGGATTCCACACCTCCGAAGCCCAGGTCGGTGCTCAAGTCGCCCGCGCGCGCTGGAGCGATGGCGGCGGCGCAGGCGACGGCAAGCAACATTGCGATGCGCATGATCGTGGTGTTCATCATTGTCCTCCGAGCACCTCTGATGCGATTGAATGCGGCAGCATCGGGACGACGACATCGTGAAGCAGCTTGTTCGGCGCGGCGATGAACTTGTCGCGGACGACGCCCTCGGTATCGATCACATAGGTGATAGGAACACCCTCCTGACGTCCGAAGGCGTCCTCGGTGATGCCCGCCAATCCAGCGACCGGATAGCTGAGCACACCGGCCGCCGTGTGAACCTTTTTCAAGTCGCGCCCGAAGTTGATACTGATGCCCACGATCTCCAGGCCCTGATTGCGATAACGCCGATAAAATGCGTCAAACGTCGGCATTTCCTTGCGACACGGCACGCACCAGGTCACCCAGTAATTCCCAGCACCACCTTGCCGCGCAGTTTGGCAAGATCGATCGTCTCGCCGTTGAGCGCCGTCAGCACGAGCGGCGGCGCCCTTTGGTTTATCGGGGGTGCCGACTGATCGGGGTCGTCGGCTGCTGCCGCGCAACACGACACCATCAGTAATGCAGCCTGAGCCAGGTTTACGAACCTCATCGAATCAACTCCACGACCGCTTAGAAATTGTAACTGGCGACAAGCCTGATCAAATAAGGCGCAACAAGTTGGCCTTCAGTGCCAGCATTGTTGGCGGCGTTGGCCCGGTAATACACCGGAAACTCGATGTCACCATAGAACTTGACGACACGGTTGTTGGCCTCGTCGAGCACCTTGGTGAACTCGATCCCCGGCGACAGCATCACGCGGTCAAAGCCGCTGTTGAGCTCATCAGCTGCGGTGCCAGTGTCGCGGTCGCGGTGCGATAAGATGACCTGACCGAGCGGCGCGATCTTATCGAAACCGAGCACGTTGTACCAATTGTTATAGACAACGCCGAGCGCACCATCGACCTGCATGCCAGGGTGGTAGGATTGCACGACGCCGAGGTTTCCGTCGAAGAAGCCTTGTGGGTCGGCAGCGTTCTGATAAAGAAACGGCTGCCGCCACATCCCCTGCATAAAATACTGCCACGCGTTGTCGCCGGTAAGCAGGCCGCGATGAAAGAAGCCGAGCAAAAGGTCAGTGCTGCCCGATCCGATCTGGGTGTCGCGGTCGATGCCCGGGGCAGTAAACGTGCCGGTCGGAAGTTTGAGGCCGAACATGACACCGGTGGACATATCGTTGAAGAAGCCGGTGTACATGCCCATGATCTCGACATCCCCGATAGACTTCGAATTAAAGGATGTCACCCCGGCATAGGCGCCAGTGTCGGTTGTCAAAGTGCGGTTAGTCGTAGGTACTCGAACCATCACGCCCCAATCGCGATTGAACATGTACTCGAAACCGACGTTATACCATTGCGTGTTGATCTCCTTGTCCGAATTCAGAGCCGCGGAGGACCTTGAACTGGCGATATAGTTCTGATTTTGATCTCCACTCCAATACTCCAAAAAAATCCGGCCGCCGGAATCGTTTTCCTGCGGCAAATTCAGTCCACCGACATCGAATACGCTGCAGCCGCAGGCGCAGGCGCGCGC
>JASHRR010000992.1 GCA_030037185.1 Xanthobacteraceae bacterium
GCGATTTTCCGTGATCCGCAGCATGGAGCCATCAGCTCCGATTCCTTATGGTCGCCCGCCTTTTCTAGCCCAGATACCAGCGTCCTTCAGATTCCCGCGTTCCGTCGGGTGCCGACATGGGTGGGATGAGGAGGAGAGATGCCTTACGTGATCGCGTTCTTTGCACCGCCAGTCGCGCTCTTCTTGGCCCATAGGCCGCTTCAGGCGATCGTTGCTTTTGCCTGCTACATTCTGGCGTGGATGGGTGCTTTTGTCGGTGTTGCCGTCCCCGGCTTGATCTTGTTCCTCTTTCCTATCTTCATTCTATGGTTCGCCGCATTTTGGTTTATGCCGGCTGCCTACACTGTCGCCATCATCCATGCGCTGTCGGCCAGCAAGGGCGAATCAGCCCGTGAGTGTCGCTCGCGCACAGCTCATCGCGTCGTACCTGCCCACGGTGGCGTCATGGCTGCCTGCTAGCGAGGCTTCCGCTACCTGGGGCTTCCTTTCCACCGCAGAACCTCATGACCGCGAGTGGGTCAGTTTGAGACCAAGTCGGACGCGTGCCGTTGCGCCTCTGTTGGTCTCATCCTCCTATAGGAGCGGACGTTCTGGCCCTCGGCAAGCAAGGTCGGCGCGTGAGGCTCGTGCACCTTTTCACGCCGCGCCGACATCGTCGTTCAGCTCGGTGCCATCACCGAGCACGTAGCGATCTCCACGATCGCCGACCACGGCCGGCGCTTGGGCAGATTGACACCGCGATCGAGGAAACCGCCAAGCGTGGCAAACCTTGTTGGTGGCTTGAGCCTGCTTTGCCCCCACCTTCGCGACCTCGTCCCGGCGTGCCTGGCAGGCCACGGTCTTGCCGAGCCCCCTGCCGCACCCATCGTCGGGCGCGCACTTCTTAGACTAGACTTAGACTAATCTTAGCGCGATAGCACGCGGCAGTGATCGCGCAATTGTAACAGCCGCGTGAGGTTCGTAAGATGCAGCCGCTCATGAGCTGCGCCGGGCACTGCTGAAGCGACGAAGGGGAGACGTTTCGATGCGGCTGATCGCGGCCCGATTTGTCTTGCCGGCCGTGGCCGTTCTTACGGCATCGCTCTGCACTGCATCGTTGCGCGCGATAGCGCAGGAACCTCCCTATCCCGACCGGCCCTTGAGGATGGTAGTCACTTTCACCGCGGGCGGTTCATCCGATGTGCTGGCACGCGCAGTGGCCACGGCCATGTCGCGCGGGCTCGGCCAGCAGGTGGTAGTGGACAATCGCGCGGGCGCCGGCGGCCATATCGGCGCCGAGTCGGTGGCGCATGCGGTGGCGGACGGCTATACGGTTCTGTTCGGGACCAACGGTACGCTCGGCATCGGGCCCGCCCTTTATAGGAATTTACGCTACGATCCGGAGCGCGATCTCGCGCCGATCGGAATCCTGCATAAGCTGCCGCTGCTGCTGATCGTCAATCCGTCGCTGCCGGTAACAAATCTGCGCGAACTGATCGACTATGCCCGCGCCAATCCCGGGAAGCTCTCCTTTGCCTCGGCCGGCGTCGGCACGGTCTCGCATCTCGCCGGCGAACTCTTCAAGGAACAAGCGAGGATCGATATTCTGCACGTGCCCTACAAAGGCGGCGGCGCGACTTTTCCGGACTTGCTGGCAGGACGGGTCTCGATGATGCTGGAGACCATGCCGACCGCCCTGCCGCTGGTGCGGAGCGCCGGTATGCGTGCAATCGGTGTGACCGTCAAGGAACGCTCGGCGTCGATACCCGACATTCCGGCGCTAGCCGAATCCGGCCTGCCGGATTTCGACGTGAGTGCCTGGACCGGTCTGTTCGCACCGGCGGGCACGCCCCACGACGTCGTCGAGCGGCTCAACGCCGAGACCGTGAAAATTACCCGCGACAAGATCTATGTGCCCCTCATCCAATCGATGGGAGCCGACGTGGCGAGTTCGAGCCCGGAAGGTTTTGGCAAATTCGTGCACGATGACGTGGCCCGTTGGACCGAGGTCATCCGGCGTTCCGGCATCCTCCCGATCGACTGAAGCCGCAATACGGAGAACCGCATGAATTACGAATCAATCACCGTTGAGCCGGTATCGCCGCACATCGGCGCCGAAATCGGCAATATCGACCTGACCAGGCCGCTGCCGAACCACCAGCTCGAGGAACTGCACCAGGCGTTTATCCAATACCAGGTGATCTTCTTCCGCGACCAGAAGATTAGCTTCGACGACCACATCAGGCTCGGGCACTATTTCGGCTCGATCGGCAAGCATGTCGGCGGGGCAACTATCAGCAAGACCACGGACAATCCCTATGTGCGGAAATTTCATTACGATGAGACCTCGACGCAGATTTCCGGCGAGAATTTTCACTCGGACCAGTCGTGTGGGGCGATCCCGCCGCTCGGCAGCATTCTCTACAATCACACGGTGCCGCCCGACGGCGGCGGCGACACCCTGTTCGCCAGCATGTACGCCGCCTATGACGCACTCTCGCCGCGCATGCAGTCCTATCTTTCGGGCCTGACCGCCACCCATGACGGCAGGCGGGTCTTCGGTCCCACCGCGCCGGTCGCGGTACACCCGGTCATCACCAAGCATCCCGTGACCGGCAAGAAGGTCATTTACGTCAACACCGACTTCACCGCGAAGATCAACGAATTGCCGGCGCTCGAGGGCGAGCGGGTGCTGCGATTCCTGATCGATCATTGCAACAAACCGGAATGGACCTGCCGCTTCCGCTGGCGTGCGCATTCGATCGCGTTCTGGGATAATCGCTGTACCCATCACAAGGCGGTCTGGGACTATTGGCCGAACGTGCGATCCGGCTATCGCATCCAAATCGAGGGAACCGGCGCGCCGGAAGCGGGCTGAACCGTTCGGCTCCAAGTTGCAGGAGCAGCACTCTCGGGCCGCCGATGGTCACGGCAGGGACGAGGATTACTCCCCGCCCCGCACCGATCCCGGCGTGCGCTGCAAACTAACGGCACTCCCGCGGTCGAACGCCAACCGGCAGCGTTTGAGGCAGCGGGACGACAACGCAGCGCGGTTACGGCGGCCTCACGCGAGGCGTGGCAGCAGCGTTGTGGCATTCGCGCGGTACACAGGATCGCGCAACGGGCCCGCCCAGAATGCGTCGATGCCCGCGATGGTGGCCTCGATCGGCACAAAAGGATAGTCGGTGCCGAAAACGATCTGCGACGGCGGTACCAGCGCAGCAACGGCGGCGAGGCTTGTCGGTGAAGTCGCGTTCGACACCTCGTAGATAAGCTTCTTGAGTTCGTATTCGGCGCCTTTCGGCACAAGTCTATCGAACTCGGCGCCAAGGCGCTTGGTCGCCACGGCGATCCGGCCCGCGAGCATCGGCACCGTGCCGCCAGCATTGGTAAAGATGAAGCGGATATCCGGGTTGCGCGACAGCGTGCCGTTGAACAAAAGGCTCATGATCGCCCGCGTCATTTCGTGCGGCGTCTCCGCCATGACATCCGGCACGCCGGAAACAACATTGCCGCAACACAGCTGCGATGAGCCGAGGCGACCGAGATGGAAGAACGCAGCTGCCTTGCGGCGGTTTAACTCGGCGAAGACGGGCGCAAGCGACGCGTCGCCCGGCCACGTCGTGCCGGCAGCGGTCGCGTAACTCGTCATGATGGCGACACCATCTGCATGAAGCGTGTCGAACGCATATTCGATCTCGTGCAGCGCCGCATCTGGATCGGGCAGCGGCAGCGCCGCGAACAGGCCGAAGCGGCCCGGATGGTCGCGCATCATCTCGGCGGCGTAATCGTTGCATTCGCGCGCGAGACGCTTGGATTGTTCGATGTTTCCGAACCAGGGGCCCGGCGTCGAAATCGAAAGAATCCCGACCGCGATGCCATAGCGGTCCATCGCTTCGATCGTCCTCGCCCTCGACCAGCCCTCGAGCGCGGCGCCCAGGGCGGCAGGTCGGTTCTGCCGCACCGCTGCATCGCGCTGCGCGGCAAGAAATGCCGGCGGAAAGTAATGATGGTGCAGGTCGATCCGCTCAGGCGATCGCGCCGCCTGGGCCCACGCCAATTTCCCCGCCAGGAGTGCGCCGGCCCCTGCCGCTGCCGAAGCGACGATGTGGCGCCGCGTTGGCAGTCCTTGCTCTCGCATCCGCTCCATGCCAGCCTCCCTGTTTATGCTGCTTGCGTAGGGCGGATTAGCGCCAAGCGCGTAATCCGCCGGTTCATTCGGATTAAAGGTCAACTGTCTTAGCAGTAACGTCAGCTTTTACCAATCCGTGCCGCTCGCCACGGGACGCACGCTAAAGGTGGCCTGCTCCGTATTTCATCGCCGAGTCCCTTGTTCGTGCTCAGAGCCGTTTGCGGAATCGGGCAGGCAGCGCGCAGGCTTTTACCGGCACCGGGCCGTCTGGCAGCAGTTTTAGGATGCCCTGGAAGCCATCTTTTTGCGGGCGTGCGGCCGCGCCCGACGCCGGCGTGATTTCCGGTATCGGTGCTGGTGCAGCGAGTCCGTCAAGAAGTTGGGGATCATCTGCATCCAAACAGACCCACCGCATACTCGGGCCAAAGTCGGGAAATCCGAGTTCGTCCACGCCAACATTGACGATGGTGGAGCTGCCGGAAGGCTCCTTCGACCCGATGGCGGCTCCATTCGAGCATCGCTGCGGGCGAACACGGTGCGCTGCGCCAGCGCGTGGCGCAATGGCTGCGGCCTGTATTCGTCGGCAACTTCGGGTCCGGCCCGGCGGGCGATTGGCTGGGACAACGGCCCGGGACGGCGATTGTACTTTCGCCACATTGATGAGACGACCAGCCGCTCCCTGCTTTAACGGGCTTCGTGGAGCGAGCCGCGGTGATCGGCCAGGACAACCAGGATGCTCGTTTCTCCGGGTCGTTGCGCGCAAGCCTGATGTGAGCGAGGACAGGCTTTCACCCTTGCTCGTAAAAATTGTCTTTCCCCGCGATCTTGCTACGCAAGCCATTGGAGATGAGATATCGGGGAGAGGACGAGCTGTCAGGAGAGCGCGATGCCGCCAGACGATCGGGCGCTAGGGATGGACCGACCGATCGCGCGGCGGGATTTTATCGATTGTATTGCGCTTGCGGCCGGCTCGATCGCTGCCGCGATGCTGCCCGGCGCGGCGACCGAAGGCTTGGCGAAGCAAGTGGTAGGGGGGGATCAGCGCAGCCGTTATCCCCCCCGGCTGACCGGGCTCCGGGGCAGCCATCCGGGGTCGTTCGAACTGGCGCATGAGCTCCGACACGGCAATCTCCCCCTCCGTGTGTCGGGCCCGGCAGAAACCTACGACCTCGTGATCGTCGGCGGCGGCATCAGCGGTCTCTCAGCCGCCTACTTCTATCGCGAGCGAAAACCCTCGGCGCGCATTCTCATCCTCGACAATCATGACGATTTTGGCGGGCACGCGAAGCGCAACGAGTTCGAGCTGCGCGGCCGCGTGCAGCTGATGAACGGGGGGACGCTGGGGATCGACAGCCCGCGCCCCTACGGCGTGGTTGCCGCGAGGCTGCTTCGCAAGCTCGGCGTCGATCCGGTAAGGCTCGACGCCACCTGTGCCAACAAGGATTTCTACCAATCGATCGGGCTCGGTCGTGGCATCTTCTTCGACCGCGAGACCTTCGGCTCCGACAAACTGATCGTTGGTGTCAACACCAAGCCGTGGGCCGAGCTCCTGGCCGACGCGCCGCTTGCGCCGATTGTGCGCGCCGACATCGCCCGGCTTAACGAAGCCAAGATCGACTACATGCCCGGCCTTTCTTCAATGGAGAAGAAGGAACGCCTCGCCCGGATGAGCTACCGTGACTTTTTGGTGAACGTCGCCAGGGCCGATCCGGGCGTGTTGCCCGTCTTCCAGGCCAGAACGCATGGCGAGTGGGGTGTCGGGATCGACGCGGTGGGCGCACTCGAAGTGTGGCCGTTCGGGTTCCCGGGGTTCCAAGGACTTAACCTTGAGCCGGGCGCGGCACCGCATATGGGCTTCACTGCCTCGGGCTATGCCGCCACTCGCGGCTCCTACAAATTCCACTTTCCCGATGGCAATGCCTCGATCGCGCGGCTGCTGGTGCGCAGCCTGGTGCCTTCGTCGATTCCTGGCCGGTCGGCGCAGGACATCGTCACAGCGACTGCCGATTATCGCCAGCTCGATCGCGCCGGTGCGCCGGTGCGCATCAGGCTCAACAGCATCGCGGTCTCCGTACGCAATATCGGCGAACCAGCTTCTGCGCGTGAGGCCGAGGTCATTTATTCGCGCCACGGCAAGCTGGCGGCCGCGCGCGGCAAGGCGGTGGTGCTCGCCTGCTGGAACATGATGATCCCCTATCTCTGCCCCGAGCTGCCCGCCGCACAAAAGGATGCGCTCCATTCCCTGGTGAAGACGCCGCTCGTCTATACGAGCGTGGCGATCCGCAACTGGCGTGCCTTCATGGCGTTGGGCGTGTATGACGTCTACGCGCCCGGCTCCTATCATTCGAGCATCCGCCTTAACGAGACGGTCGATATCGGCGGCTACCTCAGCGTACGGTCGCCCGACGATCCGATCCTCCTCCACATGGTGCGCACGCCCTGCAAGCCCGGCCTCGATGAGCGAGAGCAGCATCGTGTCGGCCGTGCCGAACTCATGAGCACAAGCTTTGAGATCTTCGAGCGGAATATCCGCGACCAGCTCGCCCGCACACTGGGGCCGGGCGGCTTCGATCCGGCCGCCGACATCATCGCAATCACCGTCAATCGCTGGCCCCACGGCTACGCCTACGAGTACAATCCGCTCTTCGATCCGGACTGGAACGAGCGTGAGCAGCCGCACGTCGTTGGCCGGGCCCCGTTGGGGCGCATCACCATCGCCAACTCCGATTCGGGGGCTGGAGCGTATACTGATTCCGCGATCGAGCAGGCACACCGCGCGATCGAGGAAGTCATTGCCGTCGAAACCTAGTATCCTGATCGACAATCAGTGAATGGCAGCGCTGTTTATGAACTGTCAACGAGGTCGGCAAAACCGTTGTGACGGATTTGTCATCCACGGGCCAGGCCCTGGCAGGAATCGCCCCTCTTTCACCGTCGGCGGCATCCAGCCGCCACGGACGTTGCCAGTAAGCTGCCGGCCCGCAGACCACCGGCGACGAAATCGGCGATAGCAAGAAAGGTTTGGGATCTCATCGATACTCGATGCATCTCTCTTATCACGGTCACCAACGGCGGCAGCGGTTATATTCTGTTAAGCCGGCCGTGCGGCGGTAACGGCAATCGGGGGTTTGGGGGAGGGAGCTGCGCGTGTTCGGTTATGCCGGTGAGGAAGGCCAACAACGAACTATGCGTAGCTGCGCCGCCGGGAGTCTGGCCGCGGTCACCAGGGTCACGGGCTGCCGTTGCGGCTACGTTGGCAGGACGTCCGGTGTACCGCCAGAGTGCTGGGGACTTTTTGCACCGCACGAAGTCGGCACAAGTCGGCCAGCAACAGACATAGCCGTTCGACCCGCCGTGTAACGCCCTTTCATTGCAAGTTCGATCCCGCTAGGCTCTTCCAAACCCGTGCGGAGGATCATGCGACGGCGCGACTTCATTGCCGGCCCAATTGCGGATGGGCTTGGCCCAAGATATAAATTCAGGGCGGGCAGCAGCGATCTCGATGGGCATCGAAGGGACCTTCCGGCTTAGAGAGGTGTTCAGCAAATCATTCAATGTATTTGGCAGGCACGTTGTCGCCTTTATCATCCTCTCCGCGATTGGTCATATTCCCTTTTTTTTCCTATACCTATGGCCTTTCACGGTGCCCCGTTATGCTCCCAGGGCCTGGTTCCCGTTCCTCTTGCTGGCCGAGCAAGTGGTCTATTTTATAGGCGTTGTTTGTGCGCTCATCGCCTATGGCGCGATAATCTATGGTGTCATACGGGACCTTGCCGGCCGTCCGGTGTTGATAGCCGAGGCGGTCGCCATCGCTGCGCGTCGCTTGTTGCCGCTGCTTGGCGTCTCGGCTGCCGTCGTGGCGTTTACCACGTTCGGCGGGCTGAAATTCATAATCGTGTTGTTGATGTATTGGCTGGTGATGGGGATGTACTTCGTGGCGGCGCCCGTTTGCATCGGCGAGCAGGCCGGGGTCGGCGCCACACTGTCGCGCTGCCGTTTCTTAACGAAGGGGCACCGGTGGCAAATCTTCCTCGCCATCTTGCTGGTTGGCAGCGTCGGCAGAGCGTTTAACAATATTGGCATTGGCTTGATCTTCGCAGGCAGCTGGGGAGCATACGCTGCGATTTTAAGCGTCTGGATCGTGTTCGGCGCCTACACTGCGGTTGTGGCCGCTGTCTTCTACCATAGCCTGCGCTTGGCCAAGGATGACGTGCATATTGCCAAGGTCTTCGACTAAGCGCGGGCTGCAAAACCCGCCTAGAATCATTCGGCGACAGCGGGCAATTTTCCATAAACTCAGATCGGAGATTTCCCGCCCGAACACACCGCAAGGCTGTAGCGACAGGTCGATGCCGCGAAATGGTCGACGAGGAGGGCGCTGCCGTCGCGACTGCATTGGTATGATGGCGACCTCAATCTCCGACCGGGCAGCAGTGCCGGGCGCCGGCACCATCATCAGCGGCAATGCCACTACGAAATGCCGATCGCGTAGCGGGGGGGCGCGTCAATCGCCATGTCTGGCGCCAATAGTCACCGCGGAGTTTCTGGCCATTCGCTTCGCTGCGGTCTATTTTAATCATCGGCGGGTATAAGCATTACAAGCTTATAGTCCGGCCGTTCAGATGGACTGAAGGTGTATTGGCGGAAGCCGAGAAGACCCGCCTTTGGGTGATGGAATATTCTCAGACCGCCGGCGCGGTGCTGAACATTTTGGTCATTCCACGCCTGCGCGAATAGTTGACTTTCTTTCCTCAGCTGATCGACCAAAGCTTTCACCCGGGCGTCCCGGAATGTGTGGCCGTAATCTTCCCGGAATTCGGCGAGCAGCCGCCGGGCTCTGTCCTGCCACTGCGGGATGAGCGTCCGTGCGCTCTTCTCCAGAAACACGAAATGCAGCAAGTTGCGCTGATGATTTCCATCGAGCCAGCCGCAGAATAGCCGCTCTGCGTGTTTGTTCCAGCAACAGGCGTTCCACAAACGGTCTAAACCGTAGGCCGGATGTCGGACCGCGCTGACCGCAGCGAGGAGCGAAGGCGGAGCATCGGCATCTGGTTCGGAAGGCATCTCCGGGTCGAGACGGCTCGCAAGCTTGAACAGATAAGCCCGTTCCGGCTGCGTCAAGGACAGTGCCCGCGCGAGACGACCAAGCGCTTCGGGTGAGGCCTGCACGGGACGGCCTTGTTCAATCCATGCGCACCAAGTCGAACTGATGCCCGCCTGCACTGCCAACTCCTCGCGGCGCAAACCGGGTGTGCGCCGGCGGCCGCCGACGGTGACGGGTTGTGCGCGCTCTCTGTGGGCGCGAATAAAATCTCCGAGGAGCCGTCTCTGATCTACATCCAGCATAGAAGTACTTATACTATGATAATTTCAATATTGTAACAGGTTAATCTCGGCGACATGCTGCTCCCGCAAAAGTCAAGAGCGAGTCCATGGAAAGAGCTCACCAAAGAATCGTCGAGGCCCAATTTGGGCCGCGGGCAACAGCTTATGTCGAGAGCACCGTCCACGCGCAGGGCACTGACCTCGAGGCCCTCGAGGCCATCGTCCGCGACATCCGGCCCCCGCGCGCGCTCGATCTCGGCGCCGGCGGCGGGCACGTCTCCTATCTG